>NZ_PIOG01000078.1:0-15857 GCF_002810545.1 Klebsiella sp. A-Nf5
CGCATCGGCGAAGTGGTGACCTCGCTGGTCATCGCGCGTCCGCATAACGACATCAACAAAATCGTCTCGCATTACAAGATTGCGGACTAACGGAGAAACCTGATGAAAGAAGCGCTTGGTCTTATCGAAACCAAAGGTCTGGTGGCCTGTATTGAAGCCGCGGACGCGATGTGTAAAGCCGCCAACGTCGAGCTGATTGGCTATGAAAACGTCGGTTCCGGCCTCGTCACCGCGATGGTGAAAGGCGACGTCGGCGCGGTCAACGCAGCGGTCGACTCCGGCGTGGAAGCGGCGAAACGCATCGGCGAAGTCGTCAGCTCTCGCGTCATTGCGCGTCCACATAACGACATCGAAAAAATCGCGGCGCAGCACAAAGCATGACCTGACAGGGCGCGCCCCGTCCCCACTCTTTTCGTCTGATGAAGGATAGACTCATGATTGAACTGGATAACGATTTGCAGTCCCGCCAGAACGCGCGGGAACTGGTGCGCAACGCCAAAAAGGCGCAGGCGATGCTGGCCACCTTTTCGCAGCAGCAAATCGACGCCATCGTGAAAAACGTGGCCCAGGAAGCAGCGCACCACGCCGAAGCGCTGGCGAAAATGGCCGCGGAAGAGACTGGTTTTGGCAACTGGCAGGACAAAGTGCTGAAAAACCGCTTCGCCTCGCTGCGCGTCTACGACGCCATCAAAGATATGAAGACCGTTGGCATCATTCATGACGACCCGGTAAAAAAAGTGATGGACGTGGGCGTGCCGCTGGGCGTGATTTGCGCACTGGTCCCCTCAACGAACCCAACCTCCACGGTTATCTACAAAGCGCTGATCGCCCTCAAGGCCGGCAACGCCATTATCTTCTCCCCGCATCCGGGCGCGCGTCAGTGTAGCTGGAAGGCGATTGAAATCGTCAAACGCGCGGCGGAAGCAGCCGGCGCGCCGGCGGGCAGCGTCGACGGCATCACCCAGTTGACGCTCGAAGCCACCTCTGAGCTGATGCACAGCAAAGACGTGTCGCTGATCCTCGCCACCGGCGGCGAAGGCATGGTGCGTGCGGCCTATGCGTCCGGCACCCCAACCATCAGCGGCGGCCCGGGCAACGGCCCGGCGTTTATCGAACGCAGCGCCGATATCCATCACGCGGTGAAAGATATCATCACCAGCAAAACCTTCGATAATGGGGTGATCTGCGCCTCCGAGCAGTCGATCATCGTCGAAGGCTGCATTTACGACGAGGTTCACCGCGAGCTGGAAGCGCAGGGTGCCTACTTCATGAATGAAGATGAAGCGGCGAAAATGGCGGCGCTGCTGCTGCGCCCGAACGGCACCATCAACCCGAAAGTGGTCGGCAAAACCGCGCTGTACCTCAGCCAGATGGCGGGCTTCTGTGTTCCGGCCAGCACCAAAGTGCTGATCGCCGAACAGACCACCGTGTCGCCGAAAAACCCCTACTCGCGTGAAAAACTGTGCCCGGTGCTCGGCCTGTACGTGGCAGAGGACTGGAAAGCCGCCTGCCACCGCGTGGTGGAGCTGCTGACCAACGAAGGACTCGGCCATACGCTGGTGATCCACACCCGTAATCAGGACGTCATCCGCCAGTTCAGCCTCGAAAAACCGGTCAACCGCATTCTGATTAATACTCCGGCGGCGCTCGGCGGTATCGGCGCGACCACCAACATCTCTCCGGCGCTGACCCTCGGCTGCGGCGCGGTCGGCGGCGGCTCCAGCTCCGACAACGTCGGCCCGATGAATCTGCTCAATATCCGCAAAGTCGGCTATGGCGTGCGTTCGATTGACGAGCTGCGCGCGCCGGGCAGCCGCCCTGAACCACAGCCGACCATCGTCACTCCGGCGAGCGATCCGCAGCGCAGCATTCTTGATGACGCGCGTTTCAACGCCCCGGCCAGCGCCGCGCCAGCGCGCTCTGCAGGCAGCGATGACCGTTTTGCCAGCGCAGGCGCCGCCAGCATGGAAGGCGAAATCAACGAGCAAAACGTGGAACGCGTTATCCGCCAGGTGCTGGAGCGCCTTGCTAAGTAACGCACTGATATAAGGCGATAAACGATGATTCTCGCAAAGGTAACCGGCCATGTCGTCGCCACGCAGAAATGCGATGAGCTACGCGGCAGCAACCTGCTGTTGGTCACCCGACTGGATGACAATCAGCAGCCGATGAAGGACCAGACCTGGGTCGCCGTCGATAACGTCGGCGCCGGCATGCACGACATCGTGCTGGCGGAAGAGTACTTCGCGCTCAATAAAGAGCGCTACAAAGCGATGTCGGTGGTCGCCATTGTCGAGAACGTGTTTCGGGACGCCTAACAGGAGTGAGTAGCCCAATGAGTGAATTTTTACTGAAACCGCGGATTTGCTTCGGTCAGGACGCCCTCTCGGTGTTGAACGAACTCTCCGCCCGCAGCGTGCTGCTGGTGACCGATAAAGCGATGGTCAAGTTTGGCCTCGCCGAGCGCGTCACCGCCCTGCTGCGCCAGCGCGGGATCGCCTGGCAGATGTGGGATGACGTGGTGGCGGATCCGGATATCGCTACCGTGGTGCGCGGCATGAAGTTAATGGATAGCCACTATCCGGATCTGGTTATCGCGCTCGGCGGCGGTTCGGTCATCGATGCCGCCAAAGCGGTTATTTTCTCCCTGGCGCAAACCCGTCCGCAGACTGATCGCCCGCGTCCATGCTTTGTCGCCATCCCAACCACCAGCGGCACCGGTTCGGAAGTCACCGCCTTTTCGGTGGTGAAAGCCAACGCGGAGAAGCTGGTGCTGGTGGACGCGTCATTGCTGCCGGATATCGCCATTCTTGACCCGGCGCTGGTGGCTTCAGTGCCGCCGGCGATTACCGCCGACACCGGCATGGACGTGCTGTGTCACGCCCTTGAAGCCTACGTCTCCCGCGCCGCCAGCGACTTTTCCGACGCGCTGGCGGAGAAAGTGGTGCAGCAGGTGTTCCGCTACCTGCCGCCCTGCTGGCGCAGCGGCGACAACCTGCAGGCGCGCGAAAAGATGCATAACGCCTCCTGCATGGCGGGGATGGCCTTCACCAACGCGTCGCTGGGGATAACCCACAGCCTGGCCCACGCCCTCGGCGGCGTCTTCCGCGTGCCCCATGGCCGCGCCAACGCCCTGCTGATGGCGCACGTCGTCGCCTGGAACGCCGATTTCCACGGCCAGTGCGACACCCTCGCGGCAACGAAATATGCCCGGCTGGCGCATCTGCTGGATCTGCCTGCCGCCTCGCCACGCCAGGGCGTCGCCAGCCTGCTGGTCGCCATTCAGGCGTTAAAAGACGAACTAAGCATGCCCTCCGGCATCAGCGAAACCGGCATCGAGGCGGCTGAATTCGACCGCCGTTTGCCGGAGATGGTCGGCCAGGCGCTGCGCGACAGCTGTACCCCGACCAACCCACGCGCGCCAGACGCTAACGCGTTAACCGAACTTTATCGCCAGGCGTGGTCCGGTTGCCCGGAATCACCCGGCGGCGCTCCGCTTGCACGGGCCTACGGGTAACAGATAACCGGGTGATCGCTGAATTATTTGTAGGCCGGGTAAGGCGTCAGCCGCCACCCGGCAGGAATACGGACACTGTATCCACAACCGGGTTGTCATCAGCCGCGGAAAAAGAACATCTGGAGAATACTTCATGGCACACTACAACTTAACGCCGCGCGTAAAAGTGCTGGCAGACCGTTTACTCGCCCAGAAAAGCACTCTGTGCACCGAACATGCCACCACACTGAACGCTCTTGATGGCGACATCGCGGGCGTTCCCGCCGCCGTTAAACCGGCGCGCCGCTTCTATGAACTGATGCGCCAGCTGCCGCTGACCATCAGCGCCGACGAGCTGATCGTCGGCAACCAGACCCGTAAACCGCACGGGGCGATTTTCCATGACGAAAACGCGACCCGTCGTCCATCGGTTTTCCAGTTCCTCAACCTCAATAGCGAGCTGGACTCGCCGGATTACAAACTGGTGGTCGAAAAAGGCGTGCTGGCGATTAAGCACCAGTTAGAAGAGAAAACCCGCGCCCTCGGTAGCGCGGTCAGCCGCAGCGGTATGGATGAAGTCAACGGCTGTCGCGCCGCCATCTACGCCTGCGACGCCCTGCTGGCGCTGGCGCAAAATCTGGCCAACAGCGCCGAACAGCTGGCGGCCGCGGAAACCAATGCTTATCGCAAAGCCGAGCTGCTCGATAGCGCGGCCATTCTGCACCACGTTCCGGCCCATCCGGCGCGTAATTTCAAAGAAGCCTGCCAGGCATTCTATCTGTTCCAGCTGGCGCTACAGCTGGACAACGGCAGCTATGCGGTTAACCCGCAAGGGGCGGATATCGCGCTGCTGCCTTATTATCAGCGCGATATCAACAGCGGCGCGCTGAATACCCAGCAGGCGTATGAGATCGTGGAGTGCCTGTGGTTCAAGCTGGCGGAGCTGAGCGAAGTCCGCGCCGCCTGCGCCATTGACGGCTATCCGATGCTTGACGCCATGCTGCGCGGCGCCGCTTTTGATAACGCCGAAGTGAACGAACTCTCGGCGATGTTTATCAGCGCCCAGCGCAACCTCAGCGCGCTGAATCTGCCGGTGCGTCTGTTTAGCGGCGTACAGCCGGTTAACCACGCGCCGTTCGCCGCCTGCGCCGACACGCCGGCGATGGAAGGCTTAACCCCGCGTATGCAGCGCCTGCGTAATCACTACCTGACGGTACGCCCGAGCGTCTCTATCTATCGCGCGCTGGCCTTTACCGAAGTGGTCAAAGCCAACCCTGGCATGCCGACCATTCTGCTGCGGGCAAAAGCCTTCCGCCACGCCTGCGAAACCGCGCCGATTCTGATTCAGGACGATGAGCTGATCGTCGGCCATCCGTGCGGCAAGCCGCGCGCGGGCGCCTTCTCGCCGGATATCGCCTGGCGCTGGGTGCGCGACGAGCTCGACACCATGAGTACCCGTCCGCAGGATCCGTTTGAGATCAGCGAAGCGGATAAAAAAACCATTCGCGAAGAGATCGTCCCGTTCTGGGAAGGCCGTTCGCTGGATGAGATTTGCGAAGCGCAATACCGTGAGGCCGGCGTCTGGGCCTTCAGCGGCGAGACTTTCGTCAGCGATCTCTCCTATCACCAGATTAACGGCGGCGGCGATACCTGCCCGGGCTACGACGTGCTGCTGTTCACCAAAGGGATGAATGGGATTAAAGCCGATGCCGAAGCGCATCTGGCCAACCTGAGCATGGAAAACCCGGAAGATATCGATCGCATCTACTACTACAAAGCGGCAATCGAAACCTGTGAAGGGGTGGTCAACTATGCCCGCCGTATCGCCGACCGCGCCCGCGAACTGGCGGCTAAAGAGCAAAACGCCCAGCGTCGCGCCGAGCTGCTGACCATCGCCGAAGTGAACGAAAACGTGCCGGCCAATCCGCCGAAGACCCTGCAGGAAGCGCTGCAGAGCATCTGGACCGTCGAATCACTGTTTGAAATCGAAGAGAACCAGACCGGGCTGTCGCTGGGCCGCGTCGACCAGTACTGCTACCCGATGTTCGAAGCCGATATCCGCGAAGGCCGCCTGACCCACGAGACCGCGCTGGAGCTGCTGCAGGCATTCATCATCAAATGTGCCGAACTGATGTGGATGTCGAGCGAGCTGGGCGCGAAATATTTCGCGGGTTATCAGCCGTTTATCAACCTCACCGTTGGCGGCCAGAAACGCAGCGGCGGCGACGCCTGTAACGATCTGACCTACCTGATTATGGACGCGGTGCGCTTCGTGAAGGTGTACCAGCCGTCGCTGGCCTGCCGTATCCACAACCAGTCGCCGCAGAAGTACATGGAAAAAATCGTCGACGTGGTGAAAGCGGGAATGGGCTTCCCGGCCTGCCACTTCGATGATTCCCACATCAAGATGATGCTGCGCAAGGGCTTCGATTTTGAAGACGCCCGCGACTACTGCCTGATGGGCTGCGTTGAGCCGCAGAAATCCGGGCGCATCTACCAGTGGACCTCTACCGGCTACACCCAGTGGCCTATCGCGATTGAATTCGTGCTTAATCGCGGACGGATGGTGCTGTTCGACAGCTATCAGGGGCTGGATACCGGCGACCTGCGCGACCTGCGCACCTTCGAAGCATTCGACGCGGCGGTAAAACAGCAGATTGCCCATATCGTGCGCCTGTCGGCCATCGGTACCGTCATCAGCCAGCGCGTTCACCGCGACGTGGCGCCGAAGCCGCTGATGTCGCTGCTGGTCGAAGGCTGTATGGAAAGCGGTAAAGACGTCGCCGCCGGCGGGGCGATGGTCAACCACGGGCCGGGGCTGATTTTCTCCGGCCTGGCGACCTACGTCGACTCGATGGCGGCGATCCGCAAGCTGGTGTTCGAAGAGAAGAAATACACCCTTGAGCAGATCCGCGATGCGCTGCTGGCCAACTTTGAAGGTTACGAAGCGCTGCGCCGCGACTGCCTGAACGCGCCGAAATACGGTAACGACGATAACTACGTCGACCAGTACGCGCTGGATATTACCGAATGGACCGAGAAAGAGTGCCGTAAATACAAAATGCTCTACTCGACCCTGAGCCACGGCACCCTGTCTATCTCCAACAATACGCCAATCGGCGAGCTGACCAACGCCACGCCTAACGGCCGCCTGGCGTGGATGCCGCTCTCCGACGGCATCAGCCCGACTCAGGGCGCGGATAAACAAGGCCCGACGGCGATTATCAAGTCGGTCAGCAAGATGAACGTGGAAACCATGAACATCGGCATGGTGCACAACTTCAAGTTCCTCAAAGGGCTGCTGGATACCCCTGAAGGTCGCCACGGCTTGATTACACTGCTGCGTACCGCCTCGATTCTCGGCAACGGCCAGATGCAGTTCAGCTACGTCGATAACGAAGTACTGAAGAAGGCGCAGCAGGAGCCGGAGAAATACCGCGACCTGATCGTTCGCGTCGCCGGCTACAGCGCCTACTTCGTTGAGCTGTGCAAAGAGGTCCAGGACGAGATCATCAGCCGTACGGTGATTGAGGAGTTCTAGTTCTCTTAAAGAGAATTAAATGAGCTGTATTTGAGAAATAACCGGAAGTTCTCCGTCCCGTAACGGGACGGAGCGGGAGGCAAGCGTGATCGCAAAACAAGAATTAACGGGCCGAATTTTCAATATCCAGAAATATTCGATCTATGACGGCGATGGCATTCGCACGCTGGTGTTTTTTAAGGGCTGCAACATTCGCTGCCCGTGGTGCGCCAACCCGGAAGGGCTGAGCAGCCAGTTCCAGGTGATGTTCTCGCACGACAAATGCATTAACTGCGGCGACTGCGTCAGCGTCTGTCCGGCGGGTATCCATTATCGGGCGGAAGAAAACGGCGAAATGAAGCACTTCGTCGACCGCAACAAAGACTGCATCGGCTGTCGCAAATGCGAAGAGATTTGCACCCAGAACGCGCTGGACATTATGGGCAAGGACGTCACCGTCAGCGAGCTGATGGAGATCATCATGCAGGACTACGACTTCTACATCTCCTCCGGCGGCGGCGTGACCATCGGCGGCGGCGAGATGAGTCTGCAGACCGATTTTGCCGTCGCCTTATTTAGCGAATGCAAAAAAATGATGATTAACACCGCCGTCGAAACCCAGGGCACCACCCCGCTTGCCAACTACCAGAAGCTGGCGCCGGTCACCGACACCTTCTTGTTCGACCTTAAGCAGATTAACAGCGAACACCACAAAGCGATGCTCGGTATCGGCAACGAAGGGATCCGCCGCAATCTCGAATGGCTGGTGGATTCCGGCGCCAACGTCATTGTGCGTATGCCGCTCATTCGCGGCTACAACGACTCATTCGACGCCATTACCGGTGCCATTGATTACGTACAGAAGCTGGCGAAGCGCGGGAATATCCGCCGCATCGACATGCTGCCGTACCACCAGCTGGGACGCAAAAAGTACGAACGCCTGGATATGCCCTACCCGATTACCCAGGACCCGTCTTATTCGCCGGACGAACTGGACCGGCTGGAAACCTTCTTCCGGCAATTTGATTTTGATATTCGCTTAGTCCGCCATTAACAGGAGCCGACAATGAAAAGTTTAGGCGTAATTGAAACGCGAGGATGGGTCGCCGCCATTCAGGCCGTCGACGCCGCCTGTAAAGCCGCGGGAGTCACCTGCATTGGCTATCGCAAACCAGGCTCCGGGCTGGTGAGCGTCTGCTTTGAAGGGGAGATCAGCGCCATCCACACCGCCATTGAACGCGGCGTGGCGGTGGCAGGCGCCGAGCACACCGTGAAGTCATTGGTGATTGCCCGCCCGGAGCGCTGCGTGGTTGAAGCGTTAAGCAACCTCAAAGGCAACCCACCGCGCGCGAAGCAGCCCACCGCCCCAGCAGCTGTCGCTGTCGCCGCCGCGCCAGAAGCGATCGTTCCCTCCGCGCCGCAGGCCGCCCCGCAGGCAACGGAAGATAAAAACCCAACGCTGAAGAAAGGGAAGAAGTGATGATAGACACCCTGCTTCGCGAAAAAATCACCACCCGCCTGAGCGCAACGGCGCCGGCGATCCCGGTGGGGATCTCCAACCGCCACGTCCATCTCGCGCAACAGGACGTCGAGGCGCTATTCGGCAAAGGCTACAGCCTGACGCCGTTCAAACCGCTGCGCCAGCCGGGGCAGTTCGCCGCCCAGGAGTGCGTGACCGTTGTCGGGCCGAAAGGCTCGCTGACCAACGTCCGCGTCCTCGGGCCGACCCGCCCGGTATCGCAACTGGAAGTATCGCGCGCCGACTGTTTCACGCTGGGTATTAAGGCGCCAGTTCGTGAGTCCGGCCAGCTGGATAATGCCGGTAGCGCGCTGCTGATTGGGCCCGCAGGCCACGTTGAACTCCATTCGCAGGTGATCTGCGCCTGGCGGCATATTCATATGTCGCCGCAGGACGCGCGCCAGCTCAACGTTAGCAATGGCCAGAAGGTCAGCGTGCGCAGCAACGGCGAACGCCAGCTGACCTTCGATGAAGTGGTGGTGCGGGTGCGCGATGACTTCGCACTTGAGTTCCATATCGATACCGAAGAAGCCAATGCCGCCGGGTTGAAAAACGGCGCGCAGGTGACGCTCATCGGCTAACGGAGGCTCGCTATGACCGACGAACAGATGGAAGGTATAGTCGCGCGAATTTTACAGCGCCTGCGGCCGCCGGTACTGGTGATGGTGACCGCCGCTGACGGCTACCGCGCGGCAATCCGCCAACGCCTGGCGGGCTGCGGCTACCCGCTGCGTATCGCCCTTGAAGAGGGCCTCGCCGATGCCGATGCGTGGCAAGCGACGGGCGAAATTCTCGCTCCGTCAGCGTGGCAGGATGCCCTGCCGTCAGCGCCGTGGCGGGCGGTGTTGCTACCGTTTCTCGATTATACGCTGGCCTCGGATCTGCTGAACGGCACGCTGCGCAGTCCGCTCGCCCGCTGCGCGCACGAGGCGCTGCTGACGGGTATTCCAGTGCTGGCGCTGCGCTACCACTGCGATCCGCTCAGCGAACTCAACCAGTTGCGCGGGGCGCAGGCCGACAGCGCCTATACCGGACACCTGCAGGCCACGCTGACTCGTCTGGAAGCCTGCGGCGTCTTCCTCGGCACCATGAATGAGCTGCTGGCGAAGCTGGACGCACCCACCGCGCCTGCCACCGCCAACAGCGAACCGCGCCGTTATCTCACCGTCACAGACGTGGTGAATAATCCAGCGTTGGCAGCGACTCCGCACGCGCAGCTGACCGATGCGGCCATTGATTACTTAAAAAACAGAAAGATATGACCTTACCCAACGATAAACCTGGAGCTTAACGATGTCTTCGAAAACAAAATGCTGGTTATGGATGTTGCTGGTTATCCTCTCCGAAACCTCGGCAACCTCGACGTTAAAAATGTTCGGTAGCAGCGAAGGCAGCACCAAAATGCTGCTGCTCGGGCTGCTGATTGCGCTCTACTGCACCTGTTATTACTCGTTGTCGCGGGCGGTGAAAGATATTCCGGTCGGTCTGGCATACGCCACCTGGTCCGGCACCGGCATCCTGGTGGTCTCGACGCTGGGAATGGCGTTTTACGGCCAGCACCCGGATACCGCCGCCATCATCGGCATGGCAGTGATCGCCAGCGGCATCGTTATCATGAACCTGTTCTCGAAAATGGGTTCGGAAGAGAGCGAAGAGGCCACCCCCGTCACGCCAGTCGCCTCCATGGATAAGAAAATCGCCAACTAACAGGAAAGGAACACCCTATGTTTAATCTCGGATTTTTATGGCTGGCGCTGTCTATCGGCTCCGAAATCACCGGCACCTCGATGATCAAAAAAACCAACGGCTTCAGCAAACTGGCCCCTTCAGTGCTGGTGGTCTGCGCCTACGGCCTGTGCTACTTCGCCCTCACCCGCGCGATGAGCACTATTCCGGTGGGCGTGGCCTACTCGCTGTGGTGCGGCTTCGGTATCGTCGGTGTGACGATCTGCTCCATGATCCTCTATAAGCAGAAACCGGACCTGGCGGCCATCATCGCCATGGCGCTGATTATCTCCGGCGGCGTGATCATGAACGTCTTCTCGACCATGTAATACGAGGCGGGTTTACCCCGCCGTGATTTCGTGGCAGGATAAAAAGATGAACAGAAACGTTATCGTTACTTACCCCCGTCATTGGTGGCTGCCTGCATAACAGGCGGCACGATACACGTTTCCATTTTCAAAGCCGCCGGAAGGCGGCTTTGTTATTTCCAGGACGTCTTTCGGCTGAACAGTCTGATAAGGAGTCCCTGATGAACCATCCACAAACCATCCTCACCGGCGACCGCCCGACCGGCCAACTACATCTTGGCCACTACGTCGGCTCGCTGCGCCAGCGCGTCGCGCTGCAGCACGACCACCAGCAATTTATCCTGATCGCCGACCTGCAAGGGCTCACCGATAACGGCAGCAACCCACAAAAAATCAGCCACCATATCCTCGAAGTCATGGCCGATTATCTGGCCGTCGGCATCGACCCCAGGCTCACCACTATTTGCCTGCAGTCCGCTCTGCCGGCGCTGGCGGAGCTCAGCGCGCTGTATATGAATATCGTCACCGTCGCCCGCGTAGAGCGTAACCCAACGGTCAAAAATGAAATTGCCCAGAAGGGATTCGCCCGCTCGCTGCCGGTGGGCTTTCTCGCCTATCCGATTAGCCAGGCCGCCGATATCACCGCCTTCAAAGCCGAGCTGGTGCCGGTGGGCGACGATCAGCTACCGATGATTGAGCAGACCAACGAGATCGTCCACAAAATGAATAGCCTGACCGGCGAACCGGTGCTGCGCCACTGCAAAGCGTTACTCAGCGAAGTGGGCCGCCTGCCGGGCGTCGACGGTAACGCCAAAATGTCGAAATCGCTGGGCAATACGCTGACGTTATCGGCCAGTGAAGAGGAGATCCACCGCGCGGTCAGCGCGATGTATACCGATTCGACGCACCTGAGAGTCAGCGATCCGGGGCATGTCGACGGCAACGTGGTGTTCACCTATCTCGACGCTTTCCATAGCGATAAGGCGCTGGTTGCTGAGATGAAAGCCCACTATCAGCGTGGTGGGCTGGGCGATCGCCAGTGTAAGAATGAACTGGAAACCTGCCTGCAGGCGCTACTGGCGCCAATCCGCGAACGCCGGGCCACTTACAGTCAGGATAAAGGAATGCTGCTGGAGTTGTTGCGTCAGGGCAGCGAACGCGCCCACCAGCTCACGCAGCAGACGCTGCATGAAGTGAAGCGCGGGCTGGGGCTGCCGGTGCTGTTCTGAGCTTCAGATCCTTTCCCCGGTCGCGCGACGCTTACCGGGGCTACGGTTTCATCCCCCACCTTTGTGCATCTTCACGCAGTTGCGCCCATCGCGCTTGGCGGCATACAGCGCGTTATCGGCGTCGCGCAGCAGCAGGTTGTAATCGGGGTGCCCCGTGTGGACGGCAAAGCCAATGCTGGCGGTAATCAGGATCTGCGTGTCGCCGCCAACGTTAAACGCCAGTTGGCCAATCTTTTTACGCAGACGTTCAAGGAGAGGGGAAGCCTCTGCCGCACGGGTCTCCACCAGCACCAGCAGAAACTCCTCACCGCCGTAGCGGAAGAGATAGTCGCTGGAGCGAATATTATCGCTGAGCAGATCGGCTACGTGCTTAATGGCGCGGTCGCCGACCATATGGCCCCATTTGTCATTGATCTCTTTAAAGAAATCAATATCGATAATTGCCACCGTCAGCGGCAGGTCATACTCAATCGCCAGGGTGACTTCATGCTTGAGCACCACCGGCAGATAGCGACGGTTAAGCAGGCTGGTTAGCGCGTCTTTGCCGTTTTGCATCTGCGACAGACTACTGAACAATACCCCCAGTTGGCTGCTGATGTGCTGACAATGGATATGGATCCTTTGCAGCAGGCTCTGAGTATTTTTATAACCAGCATCCTGTTCCGCGGTCCGCCATTCGGTAATCAACGCATCCACCTGACCGATTAATTCAGTAATCTCCCCCATCTGCGGATTGTGGTTAAAATAGCGAACGCATTTATGGCGAAACCACAAACCAAATTCGGATTCAGATAATAACGTTGCGTTAAGGTCCGTCCTGTTCTCGCTGACGATATTAAAAATCGCACTATTTTCCCAACCCGAAAGCGATGCCTGCTGCTTGCCATACTCCATCGGGACGTTATCCATCAGGCTGTACAGACGAAAGGCTTCTTCATTTTTGGTAGCCCGATAATGCGACAGCGTATAGGCGTGACACATCATCTCCACTGCCATATTTATCGCCATGATCGCGTAATGGATAGCCGCTATCCCGGTATCCCGCTCCACCTGGCTGTCACGAATCGCCTCCACCAGCCCGGCTTTTATCTGCCGCGCGCCGCGCAGCACCGCCTCTGCCGGGATGCCAATCCGCGAATGAATGTTGCCGATCTGATACTGGCGCTCCGCGAGGGCCTGAAGCTCCTCTTTTTCACAGGTAAGGATCTGCTGCACCCATCCCGCCAGAGAGCGGCTCAGACGTTCCTCAACCAGCTCATAAGAGAGGTGCCTGGCGATATCCGGATCCTGAAAAATAAAATCGTAAAAGCGGGTCGCTAACATCGACGATCGCTCATCAGCCATTTTTTTAAGCAATGCACGGACGTCCGGCGTCAGGCTGTCATACAGCGGTAGCCATTCCTTAAAAATCACGGCGATATATTTTTGGCTTTCTTCATTCATGAAATTAAAGCACTCGTCGGATGTTTCTTAATGCCAGGAGCGGAATCATATCGTAGTTACCGGGGGGCAACCAGATAACAAAACGGACCAGCCTGTTTTCGCTGTTTTATCCTGACATTGGGGATTTCTGTTAACGCACCGACAAGACCACGTACTTCGTATGGACAACATCGCCACGAATGTTACTATCGCGATGACGATAGCTCTCACTATGCGTGTTTCATTAAGGCCTGGATCGCTGATGATGACCACATAAGTAGCACAGCGATCGGCGGCGCATCGACGCGGCGCCGCGCTGCGTCAGCGGCCTTTACCCCCACCTTTTCGTCCCTCGCAAGGAGGACGCTCCGCTCGGCGGAGGAAACACGCGCACCACTCAGCAAAGGGAATCAAGCGAGTCGCGTATGGACAAATTAAAGAAACGTTGGGCAGGGTATCTTGTCGGCTTACTGGTGGTGCTCGCCGCCGCCGCATGGTGGCTGCTGCGCCCGCCAGGCCTCCCGGACGGTTTTGCCAGCAGCAACGGCCGAATCGAAGCCACCGAAGTCGATATTGCCAGTAAAATCGCCGGGCGTATCGACACGATTTTGGTCAAAGAGGGCCAGTTTGTGCGTCAGGGAGAAGTCCTCGCGAGGATGGATACCCGCGTACTGAATGAGCAGCGTCTTGAAGCCGCCGCACAAATCAAGGAGGCGGAAAGCTCGGTGCTCGCCGCCAGAGCCTTGCTCGATCAGCGGCAGAGTGAAATGCGCGCCAGCGAAGCAGTCGTGAAGCAGCGCCAGGCGGAGCTGGACTCCTCGGCGAAACGCCATGTCCGCTCGAATGCCCTGTCGCAGCGAGGCGCCGTCTCCGCCCAGCAGCTGGATGACGACCGCGCGGCAGCAGAGAGCGCCCGCGCGGCGCTGGAATCGGCAAAAGCCCAGGTCTCTGCCGCCCGCGCCGCCATCGAAGCTGCCCGCACCAGCATTATTCAGGCGCAAACCCGCGTCGAAGCCGCCCAGGCGACCGAACGGCGGATCCTTGCCGATATTGACGATAGCGAGCTGAAAGCACCGCGTGATGGCCGCATTCAGTATCGCGTCGCTGAGCCAGGCGAAGTACTGGCCGCCGGTGGCCGGGTGCTGAACATGGTCGATCTCGCCGATGTCTACATGACCTTCTTTCTGCCAACCGAACAGGCTGGCCTGCTGGCGCTCGGCAGCGAAGCGCGCTTGATCCTTGATGCCGCGCCGGATCTGGTGATCCCGGCCAACATCAGCTTTGTCGCCAGCGTCGCCCAGTTCACGCCGAAAACGGTAGAAACCAGCGACGAGCGCCTTAAGCTGATGTTCCGCGTCAAAGCACGCATCCCGCCGGAGCTGCTGGCGCAGCATCTGGAATATGTCAAAACCGGCCTGCCCGGCATGGCTTACGTGCGGGTGGATAAACAACAACCCTGGCCTGAGGCGCTAACGGTGAGGTTGCCGCAATGAAACTGACGCCGCAGGATACCTCGCCCCCCGTCGCCCTGCTGGAAAACGTTGGCCAGCAGTATGGCGCCACCATCGCGCTGCGGGATATCAGCCTGGCGATCCCGGCACGGCGTATGGTTGGTCTGATTGGCCCGGACGGCGTCGGCAAATCGAGCCTGCTCTCGCTGATCGCCGGGGCGCGGGCCATTGAACAGGGTAACGTGATGGTGCTTGGCGGCGATATGCGTGATGTGCATCACCGCCGCGACGTGTGCCCGAAAATCGCGTGGATGCCACAGGGGCTGGGGAAAAACCTCTATCACACCCTCTCGGTGTATGAAAACGTCGACTTCTTCGCCCGCCTGTTCGGCCACGATAAAGCCGAGCGCGAACTGCGCATCAACGAGCTGCTGCAGAGCACCGGGCTGGCGCCGTTTCGCGATCGCCCCGCCGGTAAACTCTCCGGTGGGATGAAGCAAAAGCTCGGCCTGTGCTGCGCGCTGATCCACGACCCGCAGTTGCTGATCCTTGATGAACCGACCACCGGCGTCGACCCGCTTTCCCGAGCGCAGTTCTGGGAGCTTATCGACAGTATTCGCCAGCGCCAGCCGGAGATGAGCGTGCTGGTGGCGACCGCCTACATGGAAGAGGCCGAGCGCTTTGACTGGCTGGTGGCGATGAATGCCGGCGAGGTGCTGGCGACCGGCAGCGCCGCGGAGCTCAAAGCCCAGACCGGCAGCCAGACCCTGGAGCAAGCGTTTATCGCCCTGCTACCAGAAGCACAACGTCAGGCGCATAAGACGGTAGTTATCCCGCCGCGCGACAGCCGCGAGGAAGAGATCGCCATCGAAGCGCGCGGCCTGACCATGCGCTTCGGCAACTTTGTTGCCGTCGACCACGTTAACTTTCGCATCGCCCGCGGCGAAATCTTTGGCTTCCTTGGATCTAACGGCTGCGGCAAATCCACCACCATGAAGATGCTCACCGGCCTGCTGCCCGCCAGCGAAGGTGAAGCCTGGCTGTTCGGCCAGCCGGTCGACCCGAAGGATATCGCCACCCGCCAGCGGGTCGGTTACATGTCACAGGCCTTCTCGCTTTACAGCGAACTGAGCGTTCGGCAAAACCTCGAGCTGCACGCCCGCCTGTTTCATATCCCGGACGACGAA
>NZ_PIOG01000159.1:0-83892 GCF_002810545.1 Klebsiella sp. A-Nf5
GCCGGGGTGACAACCGGTGGTAATAAAGCGAAGAAATTCGGTGGAGCGGTAGTTCAGTCGGTTAGAATACCTGCCTGTCACGCAGGGGGTCGCGGGTTCGAGTCCCGTCCGTTCCGCCACTTATTAAAATTAAGCCTGCTATGTTAGCGGGCTTAATAGCGAGAAAGATTTAGGGGCGTAGCTCAGTTGGTAGAGCACCGGTCTCCAAAACCGGGTGTCGCGAGTTCGAGTCTCTCCGCCCCTGCCATATATAATCCTTTGCTTCGGCAAAGGATTTTTTTTGTTTGTCATTTCGTCCATTCCTCTGCCTTCCCCCGCTTTGGTCACTCCATCCATGGAGTCAGATCTTTATTCCAGTATGCTGCTTTTCAGGATCTCGCGAATATGCGCTTGTTTATCGCTATTTTGTAGCCAAATGGCATACAGAGGACGTGAGAGTGTCGCGCTATCGGTCACCGTATGTAGACCGCTTTTCTGCTGCGCCCAACTGACGGGTAACCAGCTACAGCCATTCAAGGTACTGAGTTGCTGATAAGCCAGTTCTGCGGAGCTCGTTGTCAACAGTGGCACATCATCGCTACCAATCAGCCCCACTTCGTTTTGCTGGAAATCCGGCCCCCATTCCAGACGCAGGTAGTTCAAATCATTCTTATTTTTCCCTGATGCGGCACAATAGAGCGCCAGGGTGAAATTACCCAGCAACTGGCAGCTTAATTCATCCATCTTCGGTGATTCAGTTGTGATCAGGAGATCGAGCTGGCGTTCATGCAACTGTTTAACTAATGACTGACGTTGGGCGATCCGCGCCTCGAATTGCAGGTTATAGGGATCTTTGTAGAGAGTCCCCAGCCAGCTGTTCAGCAGACATTCCCACAGCGACGCGCTGGCACCGATGGAGAATTCGTTATGTCGCGAAGAGTGAGCGACCTCCTTGCGCGCGGCCTGCCAGGTGTTCATCAACGTTTCGGCGTAGGGCAGGAGCTTTTCTCCGGCGGTCGTCAGACGAATGTTATTACGATGGCGGGTGAACAGGTTCACGCCAAGTTGATTCTCCAGCTGACGAATACGAAAGCTGACCGCTGACTGCGTCAGGTAAAGTGCCTCTGCTGCCCGCCCAAAGTGACGAGTTCTGCTCACTTCCAGGAAAGTCTTGAGCAATTCCGTATCCACACCGTTCTCCACAAAATTATTTGTCGTCATGATTTAAATGTTTTGTTTGACGCTCTGTCAAGCGTAACTAATACTCCGCGCCATAAATAGCTCGGCCAAAGAATCAGGAGCGTGTAGGATGGCGGAAAGCTTTACGACGACTAATCGTTTTTTCGACAATAAAAATTATCCACGCGGGTTCTCCCGTCATGGTGATTTCACCATCAAAGAGGCGCAACTGCTGGAACGTCATGGTTATGCCTTTAATGAACTGGAACTGGGTAAACGCGAACCTGTTACCGATGATGAAAAACAATTTGTCTCGGTGTGCCGTGGTGAACGTGAGCCGGTAACGGAAGCAGAACGCGTATGGATTAAGTATATGGCACGCATCAAGCGGCCGAAGCGTTTCCATACTCTTTCCGGCGGCAAACCGCAGATGGAAGGCGCTGACGATTACACCGAAAGCGATGACTAAGAAAAGGGCGTAAGCCCTTTTTTTACGCCATCATTTTCTGCAGATGGCTAAGCATCCGATCTATTGCCCGATAGCTAAGCGCCTCCTGCAAATGGTGGCGTTCAATCTCTTCAGCCTCTGCCAGATCGGCAATGGTTCTTGCCACTTTTAACAGACGCTGCCAGGCCCGTATAGAAAGCCCCAGGTGAGTTAGCGTCTGTTCCAGCCAGACAGCATCATCCTGCCGCAAGTGGCAGCAGCTCTTCATTTCACGATTCTCAAGATGCGCATTCAGCTTATTTTGCCTGAGCATTTGACGTTCACGCGCCGCCAGCACACGCTGACGGACTGTCGCACTCGATTCTTCACCTCGTATGCCCTGGCTCAGTATCCCCGGCGGTGGCAGCGGGATCTCTAAGGAGAGATCGAAACGGTCGAGAAAAGGGCCAGACAGGCGCCCAAGGTAGCGCAATGTCTGCTCAGGCGACGCGCGATTATGTTTACCCTGATAATGCCCGGTCGGGCTTGGGTTCATTGCTGCGATAAGCTGAAAGCGCGCCGGATAGTCAATTTTGGCGCGCGATCGTGATATGTGGATCTTGCCTGACTCAATGGGCTCACGTAGCGCATCCAGCACCCGCCGCTCAAACTCCGGTAGCTCATCAAGAAATAGCACGCCATTATGGGCCAGTGAAATCTCGCCAGGGGCGGGTATTGAGCCCCCGCCCACCATCGCTGCCAGCGAGGCGCTATGGTGAGGGGCGCGGAACGGCCTCTGACGCCACCGGGTCTTTGCGGTGTGGGGGTTGACCAGACTTTGAATGGCCGTGCTCTCCAGCGCTTCCTGATTGCTTAATGGCGGCAAAAGGCCGGGGAGCCGGCTGGCAAGCATGGTTTTGCCGGTGCCTGGTGGGCCAATCAGGAGCAGATTGTGGCCACCGGCCGCCACAATCTCCAGCGCCCGTTTGCCCTGTTGCTGGCCGATAACATCTCGCAGATCTTCGCAGCGTTCATCAACGGCGGGCACTTCGGCGAGAGGCGGTGAAAGCGATGCTTGCCCCGCGAGAAACGCGCACACCTGCTGCAGATGGTCGGCGACCAGGCAATCGCTGCCGCCGATCAGACCCACCTCAGCCGCATTGTCAGAGGAGACGACAATGCGCCGGCCGGCTTTAATGGCTTCCATTGCGCTGGGGATCGCCCCAGGAACGCCACGTAAGCCGCCTGTAAGGGCGAGTTCGCCCACAAACTCATATTGATTCAATCGGGTTGTGTTGAGCTGCTCTGAGGCGACGAGAAGCGCGAGAGCGATGGGAAGGTCGTATCGTCCACCCTCTTTAGGCAGATCCGCGGGTGCCAGGTTAATGGTTATTTTCTTCGCAGGGAAAGCGTAGCCGCTGTTGATCAAGGCGCTGCGTACCCGGTCGCGGGCCTCTTTCACGGTGGTCTCCGGTAGCCCGACCATGGTCAAGCCAGGCAGACCGCTGCTGAGATGAACCTCGATAGTAATCAATGGCGCTTCGATACCGAGCGCCGCGCGTGTATAAACGATGGCGAGCGACATAAAACCTCCTGTACAGAGACGGATTATGACGAGCCTGCCGTGAAACGGCAGCGGCAATAACACGAAGTTAGAAGCAGAAATCCATTATTTTCACGCCATCTCGTTACATTTAGCCGAAAATGGAAACGTGATCGAAAAACGTGGTGCATCCGAAACAGAGATTGGCGCTGAGCGTACAGCGTGAAAGAAAACTGAATTTTTTTCATTTCTGATTTTCTTCATATAAAACAATTATTTTTCCTGAAACTGTTAGGCTGCTCAGAAACGAAAATATAAAAAAATCTTGTGTTTTATGTGATGTCTGTGGTACCTCTTTAGGTATTCCTTCGAACAAGAAGCCAGAAAGTACAGAAAATGACAGCCCTTCTACGAGTGATTAGCCTGGTCGTGATTAGCGTGGTGGTGATTATTATCCCACCGTGCGGGGCTGCACTTGGACGAGGAAAGGCTTAAGAATCAAGCCTTAACGAACTAAGACCCCCGCACCGAAAGGTCCGGGGGTTTTTTTATAACTGAAATAACCTAAGCGAGGAGCAGATGATGACTTTTAGCATAAAATTCTGTTTCTCCCGATTTATGACGGGGAACTAACTATGAATGGCGCGCAGTGGGTGGTACATGCTTTGCGGACACAGGGAGTCGACACAGTTTTTGGCTATCCGGGTGGCGCAATTATGCCGGTTTACGATGCACTGTATGACGGCGGCGTGGAGCACCTGCTGTGTCGGCATGAGCAAGGGGCAGCCATGGCGGCCATTGGCTATGCGCGAGCGACCGGGAAAACCGGGGTGTGCATAGCGACGTCCGGCCCGGGCGCGACCAACCTGATCACTGGCCTGGCGGACGCCCTGCTTGATTCCATCCCCATTGTCGCTATCACCGGCCAGGTGGCCGCTCCCTTCATCGGCACGGATGCGTTCCAGGAAGTAGACGTTCTCGGTTTGTCACTGGCCTGTACTAAGCACAGTTTCCTCGTGCAGTCTCTGGATGAGCTGCCGCGGGTTATCGCTGAAGCTTTCCAGGTGGCAAACTCAGGCCGTCCGGGCCCGGTGCTGGTTGATATCCCTAAGGATATTCAGATGGCGCAGGGCGAGCTTGATCCTCATTTCTCTACCGTTGACGATGAGATGGCGTTCCCGCAGGCGGAGGTTGCTCAGGCTCTGCAGATGCTGGCTCAGTCACAGAAACCGATGCTGTATGTTGGCGGTGGGGTGGGTATGGCGCAGGCGGTACCGGCTTTGCGTGAATTCCTGGCGGTGACCCGAATGCCGGCAACCTGCACGCTGAAAGGGTTGGGCGTGGTGGCCGCAGATTATCCGTATTATCTCGGTATGCTGGGCATGCACGGCACTAAGGCGGCCAACCTGGCGGTACAGGAGTGCGATCTGCTAATCGCTGTCGGCGCGCGCTTTGACGATCGTGTGACCGGTAAGCTCAATACCTTCGCTCCGCATGCCAAAGTGATCCACATGGACATCGATCCGGCGGAACTGAACAAGCTGCGTCAGGCGCACATCGGTCTGACCGGCGATTTGAACCGCTTGCTGCCGGCGCTGCAGCAGCCGTTAGCTATCGATGCCTGGCGCGAGCATAATGCCGCACTGCGTACCGAGCACGCCTGGCGTTACGATCATCCCGGCGAGGCGATCTACGCGCCGCTGCTGCTGAAGCAGCTTTCCGACCGTAAGCCGGCGGACAGCGTTGTGACAACCGACGTAGGCCAGCACCAGATGTGGTCGGCTCAACATATGACCTATACCCGTCCGGAAAACTTTATCACCTCCAGCGGCTTAGGCACGATGGGCTTTGGCCTGCCGGCCGCTGTTGGCGCCCAGGTGGCGCGCCCGGACGATACGGTAATCTGTATCTCCGGTGACGGTTCCTTCATGATGAACGTGCAGGAGCTGGGCACCGTCAAACGCAAGCAGTTACCGTTGAAGATCGTGTTACTCGACAACCAGCGGTTAGGGATGGTTCGACAATGGCAGCAGCTGTTTTTCCAGGAACGTTATAGCGAAACCACTCTGACTGATAATCCTGATTTCCTCACGCTGGCCAGCGCCTTCGGTATTCCTGGCCAACACATCACCCGTAAAGACCAGGTTGAAGCGGCACTCGACACCATGCTTTCGAGCCAGGGGCCATACCTGCTTCATGTCTCAATCGACGAACTTGAGAATGTCTGGCCGTTGGTGCCGCCCGGCGCCAGTAATGCAGAAATGCTGGAGAAATTATCATGACGCAACATCAGGTCGCTTTGCAGGCGCGTTTCAATCCGGAAACCTTAGAGCGCGTGCTGCGCGTTGTCCGCCACCGTGGTTTTCAAATCTGCTCAATGAACATGGAAACCGCGCCAGATGCGCAAAATATAAATATCGAATTGACCGTTGCCAGCCCGCGGCCCGTCGAATTACTGTTTAGCCAATTAAGTAAACTGGTCGATGTTGCCTGCGTCGAGATCCAGCAACCCACATCACAACAAATCCGCGCCTGAGCGCAGAGGAATAAAAAAAATGACGACGAAGAAAGCTGATTACATTTGGTTCAATGGCGAGATGACCCCATGGGGCGAGGCGAAAGTGCACGTCATGTCCCATGCGTTGCACTACGGTACTTCGGTATTCGAAGGCATCCGCTGCTACGACTCGCACAAAGGCCCGGTGGTGTTCCGTCATCGCGAACATATGCAGCGTCTGCATGACTCAGCCAAAATTTATCGTTTCCCGGTCTCGCAGAGTGTTGATGAGCTGATGGAAGCCTGCCGCGAAGTTATCCGTACCAATAAACTGACCAGCGCTTATATTCGTCCGCTGGTGTTTGTTGGCGATGTTGGCATGGGCGTTAACCCGCCGGACGGTTACAAAACCGACGTTATCATCGCGGCGTTCCCGTGGGGAGCCTACCTCGGCGCAGAAGCGCTGGAGCAGGGGATCGATGCGATGGTTTCTTCCTGGAACCGCGCGGCGCCGAACACCATCCCAACCGCGGCGAAAGCGGGCGGCAACTATCTCTCCTCTCTGCTGGTCGGCAGTGAAGCGCGTCGTCACGGTTATCAGGAAGGTATCGCGTTGGATGTTAACGGCTATATCTCTGAAGGTGCAGGCGAAAACCTGTTTGAGGTAAAAGATGGCGTGCTGTTTACTCCGCCGTTTACCTCTTCCGCGCTACCGGGCATTACCCGCGACGCGATCATCAAGCTGGCGAAAGAGCTCGGCATCGAAGTGCGCGAGCAGGTGCTGTCCCGTGAATCGCTGTACCTGGCAGATGAAGTCTTCATGTCCGGCACCGCGGCGGAAATCACCCCGGTACGCAGTGTTGACGGTATCCAGGTTGGCGCAGGCCGCCGCGGGCCGGTGACCAAACGCATTCAGGAAGCCTTCTTTGGCCTCTTCACCGGTGAAACAGAAGATAAATGGGGCTGGTTGGATCCGGTAAGTAAGTAATTAAAAATGGGACGGCACGCACCGTCCCATTTAATAAACAGAGATGGGAGTAAAAAGAGCATGCCTAAGTACCGTTCCGCCACCACCACACATGGCCGCAACATGGCGGGCGCCCGCGCGTTGTGGCGCGCAACCGGAATGACCGATGCCGATTTCGGCAAACCGATTATCGCCGTCGTCAACTCCTTTACCCAGTTTGTCCCCGGGCACGTGCACCTGCGCGATCTCGGCAAACTGGTTGCCGAGCAGATTGAAGCGGCAGGCGGTGTCGCCAAAGAATTTAACACCATCGCGGTGGATGATGGCATCGCCATGGGCCACGGGGGTATGCTCTATTCACTGCCATCCCGTGAGCTGATCGCCGACTCGGTCGAGTACATGGTTAATGCCCACTGCGCCGATGCCATGGTCTGTATCTCCAACTGCGACAAAATCACCCCGGGGATGCTGATGGCCTCTCTGCGCCTGAACATTCCGGTGATCTTTGTTTCCGGTGGCCCAATGGAAGCCGGGAAGACCAAGCTGTCAGATAAAATCATCAAGCTCGACCTGGTGGATGCGATGATCCAGGGGGCGGATCCGAAAGTGTCCGACGAACAGAGTAACCAGGTGGAACGTTCCGCTTGTCCGACCTGCGGCTCCTGTTCCGGGATGTTCACAGCGAACTCCATGAACTGCCTGACCGAAGCGCTGGGCCTGTCACAGCCGGGTAACGGCTCTCTGCTGGCGACCCACGCCGATCGTAAGGAGCTGTTCCTGAACGCCGGTAAACGTATCGTAGAGCTGACCAAACGCTACTACGAGCAGGATGATGCTTCCGCCTTGCCGCGCAATATCGCCAGCAAGGCAGCATTTGAAAACGCCATGACCCTCGATATCGCGATGGGCGGTTCAACCAACACCGTTCTGCACCTGCTGGCGGCGGCGCAGGAAGCCGAAATCGACTTCACCATGAGCGATATCGATAAGCTCTCCCGCAAGGTTCCGCAGTTGTGTAAAGTGGCGCCGAGTACACAGAAATACCACATGGAAGACGTGCACCGCGCTGGTGGCGTGCTGGGCATTCTGGGCGAACTGGACCGCGCCGGTTTACTCAACCGCGATGTCAAAAACGTCCTTGGCCTGACGCTGCCGCAGACCCTGGAACAGTACGATGTGATGCTGACCCAGGACGACGCGGTCAAAAAAATGTTCCGCGCCGGCCCGGCGGGGATCCGTACCACCCAGGCGTTCTCGCAGGATTGCCGCTGGGATACGCTGGATGACGATCGCGCCGAGGGATGTATCCGTTCTCTGGAACATGCCTACAGTAAAGACGGCGGACTGGCAGTGCTGTACGGTAACTTTGCCGAAAATGGCTGTATCGTGAAAACCGCTGGCGTGGACGATAGCATCCTGAAATTTACCGGCCCGGCGAAAGTTTATGAAAGCCAGGACGAAGCGGTTGATGCCATCCTCGGTGGTAAAGTGGTGGCAGGCGACGTCGTGGTTATCCGCTATGAAGGGCCGAAAGGCGGGCCGGGGATGCAGGAGATGCTCTATCCGACCACCTTCCTGAAGTCTATGGGGCTTGGTAAAGCGTGTGCGCTGATCACCGATGGTCGTTTCTCCGGCGGCACCTCCGGGCTTTCCATTGGCCACGTATCGCCGGAAGCGGCGAGCGGCGGCAACATTGCGATCATCGAAGATGGCGACATGATTGCTATCGATATCCCGAACCGCGGTATCCAGCTGCAGCTGAGCGATGCAGAAATCGCCGCCCGTCGCGAAGCGCAGGAAGCGCGTGGCGATAAGGCGTGGACGCCGAAAGACCGCGAGCGCCAGGTCTCCTTTGCGCTGCGCGCTTATGCCAGCCTCGCGACCAGCGCCGACAAAGGCGCGGTGCGCGATAAATCAAAACTGGGTGGCTAATTATGGCGGACTCACAACCCCTGTCCGGTGCCCCTGAGGGCGCCGAATACCTGAGAGCAGTGCTGCGCGCGCCGGTTTATGAAGCGGTGCAGAAAACGCCGCTGCAAAAAATGGACAAGCTCTCTTCGCGACTGGATAACGTTATTCTGGTCAAACGCGAAGATCGCCAGCCGGTACACAGCTTTAAGCTGCGGGGCGCCTACGCGATGATGTCCAGCCTGACGGCGGAACAGAAATCGAATGGGGTGATCACGGCATCGGCAGGCAACCATGCGCAGGGAGTGGCATTCTCAGCCTCCCGGCTTGGGGTTAAGGCGCTGATCGTGATGCCGGTGGCAACCGCGGATATCAAAGTCGATGCCGTTCGCGGCTTTGGCGGCGAAGTGCTGCTGCATGGCGCCAACTTTGACGAAGCGAAGGCGAGAGCGATTGAGCTGGCGCAGCAGCAGGGCTTTACCTGGGTGCCGCCGTTCGATCACCCGATGGTGATCGCCGGTCAGGGAACCTTGGCGCTGGAGCTGCTGCAGCAGGATGCTCACATCGATCGTGTGTTCGTTCCGGTGGGCGGCGGCGGTCTGGCGGCGGGCGTGGCGGTGCTGATCAAGCAGCTGATGCCGCAGATTAAAGTGATAGCGGTAGAAGCGGAAGACTCGGCATGTCTGAAAGCGGCGCTGGATGCCGGTCATCCGGTGGATCTGCCGCGCGTCGGTTTGTTTGCTGAAGGCGTGGCGGTCAAACGCATCGGCGATGAAACCTTCCGTTTGTGCCAGGAGTATCTGGACGACATCATCACCGTCGACAGCGACGCTATTTGCGCGGCGATGAAAGATCTGTTCGAAGATGTGCGGGCGGTGGCGGAGCCTTCCGGCGCGCTGGCGCTGGCGGGGATGAAGAAATATGTCGCCCAGCACAATATTCGCGGCGAGCGACTGGCTCATATCCTGTCCGGTGCCAACGTTAACTTCCACGGCCTGCGCTACGTGTCTGAGCGCTGCGAGCTCGGGGAACAACGCGAAGCGCTGCTGGCGGTGACGATCCCGGAAGAGAAGGGCAGCTTTCTGAAGTTTTGCCAGCTGCTGGGCGGGCGCTCGGTGACGGAGTTCAACTACCGCTTTGCCGATGCCAAAGACGCCTGCATTTTTGTCGGGGTACGCCTGAGTCGCGGGCTGGAGGAGCGGAAAGAGATCCTCCAGTTACTGAACGACGGCGGGTACAGCGTCGTTGACCTTTCCGATGACGAAATGGCCAAGCTCCATGTGCGCTATATGGTCGGCGGCCGGCCGTCAAAAGCGCTGCAGGAACGTCTGTTCAGCTTCGAGTTCCCTGAATCGCCGGGGGCGCTGCTGAAGTTCCTGCACACCCTTGGCACCCACTGGAATATTTCGCTGTTCCACTACCGTAGCCACGGCACCGACTATGGTCGGGTGTTAGCGGCCTTCGAGCTGGGCGAGCACGAGCCGGACTTTGAAACCCGTCTTAACGAGCTGGGCTATGAGTGCCACGACGAAACCCATAACCCGGCATTCCGCTTTTTTCTCGCGGGCTAGTGGTTAGGCAGGATTTTCCAGAAAGCATCAATAAGCGGCTCATGCAGCCGCTTTTTTTGTGCGCAAACGCCCAGCTCAAACGGGGTTTGCTCATCGCTGCGCTCCAGAATCATCACCCGGTTGCGTACTGGTTCCGGGCTGTTTTCCAGTACCACCTCCGGTAGCAGCGCCACGCCGCAGCCGAGGGCGACCATCGACACCATCGCTTCGTGGCCCCCGACGGTGGCGTAGATCGACGGGTTGCTGATTTTATGCCGTCGAAACCACAGCTCGATGCGCCGACGTACCGGCCCCTGGTCAGCCATGATAAACGGCACTGTCGACCAGTCCGGACGCTCAACGGTCACCTGGTTACGCACCGGGCAGGGAAGGGCCGGGGCAATTAACACCACGGCGAGGTTCTCCAGCATCGAAAACGCCACCGATCCCGGCAGGGTCTCTGGTTTACCGGCAATCGCCAGGTCGGCTTCGCCGGTGACGACCTTCTCCATGGCATCAGCGGCGTCGCCGGTCGAGAGCTTGATCTCCACCGAAGGATGCGCAGCGCGAAAGCGATCGAGGATCGGCGGCAGATGGCTATAAGCGGCGGTGACAGAGCAGAAGATATGCAGCTCACCGGAGAGCGAAGGTCCCTGCTGATCGATGGCGTGGCGAAGCTGCTGATACTGCAGTAAGGTCTGCTGGGCAAAGGTGCGTAGCTCTTCCCCGGCTTCGGTGAGCGTCACCGTGCGATTATCACGCACGAACAGCGGCTGGCCGAGGTCCTCTTCCAGGCGTTGGATCTGCCGCGAAAGGGTAGAAGGACTGACGTGCATGGCCCGCGCGCTGCGGCCAAAATGGCGGCTTTCCGCCAGATGCAGAAAGGTTTTCAGATCGCGTAAATCCACGGCGCATACTCCCCGATTTTGTGTTTCATAAATTGCAACGTGACGTTGTGAATATATCAATTTCCGCAATAAAATTCCTGTCATATAGTAAGTTCATTCTCGCAAAAGCGAACCGAACAATAAGCACGACAACACAACATCACGAGGTATCACCATGGCTAACTACTTCAACACACTGAATCTGCGCCAGCAGCTGGCACAGCTGGGCAAATGCCGCTTTATGGGGCGCGATGAATTTGCCGATGGCGCAAGCTATCTTCAGGGTAAAAAAGTAGTCATCGTCGGCTGTGGCGCGCAGGGCCTGAACCAGGGTCTGAACATGCGTGATTCCGGCCTGGATATCTCCTATGCGTTGCGTAAAGAAGCGATTGCCGAGAAGCGCGCTTCCTGGCGTAAAGCGACCGAAAACGGCTTCAAAGTCGGTACCTATGAAGAGCTGATCCCGCAGGCCGACCTGGTGGTTAACCTGACGCCGGACAAACAGCACTCTGACGTTGTGCGTTCCGTACAGCCGCTGATGAAAGACGGCGCGGCGCTGGGTTACTCCCACGGCTTCAACATCGTTGAAGTGGGCGAGCAGATCCGCAAAGACATCACCGTGGTGATGGTGGCGCCGAAGTGCCCGGGTACCGAAGTTCGTGAAGAGTACAAACGCGGTTTCGGCGTGCCGACGCTTATCGCCGTACACCCGGAAAACGATCCGAAAGGCGAAGGCATGGCCATTGCCAAAGCCTGGGCAGCGGCGACCGGCGGCCATCGCGCGGGTGTTCTGGAATCCTCCTTCGTGGCGGAAGTGAAATCTGACCTGATGGGTGAGCAGACCATCCTCTGCGGCATGCTGCAGGCGGGTTCGCTGCTGTGCTTCGACAAGCTGGTGGCGGAAGGTACCGACCCGGCGTATGCGGAAAAACTGATTCAGTTCGGCTGGGAAACCATCACCGAAGCGCTGAAACAAGGCGGCATCACGCTGATGATGGATCGCCTGTCTAATCCGGCGAAACTGCGCGCTTATGCGCTGTCCGAACAGCTGAAAGAGATCATGGCGCCGCTGTTCCAGAAACACATGGATGACATCATCTCCGGCGAATTCTCCTCCGGTATGATGGCGGACTGGGCGAACGATGATAAGAAACTGCTGACCTGGCGTGAAGAGACCGGCAAAACCGCCTTCGAAACCGCCCCGCAGTATGAAGGCAAAATCGGCGAGCAGGAGTACTTCGATAAAGGCGTTCTGATGATCGCGATGGTGAAAGCGGGCGTTGAGCTGGCGTTCGAAACCATGGTTGATTCCGGCATCATCGAAGAGTCCGCTTACTATGAATCACTGCACGAGCTGCCGCTGATCGCGAACACTATCGCCCGTAAGCGTTTGTATGAAATGAACGTGGTTATCTCTGATACCGCAGAGTACGGTAACTACCTGTTCTCTTACGCTTGCGTACCGCTGCTGAAAGAGTTTATGACTACCCTGCAGACCGGCGACCTGGGCAAAGCGATTGCTGAAGGCGCGGTAGATAACGCTCAGCTGCGTGACGTGAACGAAGCGATTCGCAGCCACGCTATCGAGCAGGTGGGTAAGAAACTGCGCGGTTATATGACTGATATGAAACGTATCGCGGTAGCCGGCTAATTCCTCGTCGTCTTTCGACTTGCCGATGCGTTGGCTACGGTACGTACACCCCAGTCACATAGGAATCTATGTTCCTGGGGATGTACTTCCTTGCCGCCTTCCGGCCAGCCGAAATCCATAGAGGAATGGATTTGTTTAGTCGGCCTGATAAGCGAAGCGCCATCAGGCAAAAACCCGGAGATTAAGATCCCCGGGTTTTTTATTATTTCCGGTATAGCACTTTGATGATGTGGTAGCCGAACTGGGTATGCAGCGGGCCGGTTGGCTCCAGTTCCGGGCAGGAGAAGACCACTTTATCGAAGGCCGGTACCATCTGGCCCTGGCGGAACTCACCCAGATCGCCGCCGCGTTTGCCTGACGGGCAAATGGAGTGTTTCTTTGCCAGCTTGCCGAAGTCGGCGCCGTTTTTGAGCTGCTCGAGCAGATCGAGCGCCAGTTTCTCTTCTTTTACCAGGATGTGCAGTGCTGCCGCGGTTTTAGCCATGATTGCGCCTTGAGTGAGTTGGGATAAATCAGGGCGCCATAGTAGCACGCGCTAGCGGCGATACAGCACCTTGATGATATGGTAGCCGAATTTGGTTTTCACCGGGCCATAGGGTTTAAGCAGCGGACAGCTGAAGACGGCTTGATCAAACGGGCCGACCATCGTCCCCTGCGGGAATTCGCCTAAATCACCGCCATGACGTCCGGACGGACACTTTGAGTAACGCTTCGCCAGATGATCGAAGCTGATGCCTCGTTCCAGTTTGGCGAGGATCTCATGCGCCAGTTTTTCTTCTTTGACCAGAATATGCAGGGCCGCTGCGCTTTTTGCCATTACCAGATCCTCAGGATGAATTGCGTGGCTGACACTTTACCATCAGCCGGTAAATCTCGGCCTCGCTTTCTGCTACAATCCACACCCCGTTCGAAGATTGAGCAATATTCCCATGCGTTTAAACCCTGGCCAACAACAAGCCGTCGAATTCGTTACCGGACCGTGCCTGGTGCTGGCGGGCGCCGGTTCCGGTAAGACCCGCGTTATTACGAATAAAATCGCCCACCTGATCCGCGGCTGCGGTTATCAGGCGCGCCATATCGCGGCCGTCACCTTCACCAACAAGGCCGCGCGCGAAATGAAAGAGCGCGTCGGGCAAACGCTGGGGCGCAAAGAGGCGCGCGGGCTGATGATCTCCACCTTCCACACCCTGGGCCTGGATATCATCAAACGTGAATACGCCGCGCTGGGAATGAAATCTAACTTTTCCTTGTTCGATGATACTGACCAGGTCGCGCTGCTGAAAGAGCTCACCGAAGGGTTGATCGAAGATGACAAAGTGGTGTTGCAGCAGCTGATCTCGACGATCTCCAACTGGAAAAACGATCTGAAAACCCCGGCGCAGGCGGCGGCTGGCGCGAAAGGCGAACGGGACCGCATCTTCGCGCACTGCTATGGGCTGTACGATGCCCATATGAAGGCCTGCAACGTCCTCGATTTTGACGATCTGATCCTGTTGCCGACGCTGCTGCTGCAGCGTAATGAAGAGGTGCGCGAACGCTGGCAGAACAAGATCCGTTACCTGCTGGTGGATGAGTATCAGGATACCAACACCAGCCAGTATGAACTGGTGAAGCTACTGGTGGGACAGCGCGCGCGTTTTACCGTGGTGGGTGACGATGACCAGTCGATCTACTCGTGGCGCGGCGCGCGACCGCAGAACCTGGTGCTGCTCAGCCAGGATTTCCCGGCGCTGCAGGTGATCAAGCTTGAACAGAACTACCGCTCCTCCGGGCGTATTCTGAAAGCCGCTAACATTTTGATCGCTAATAATCCGCACGTCTTTGAAAAGCGGCTGTTTTCAGAACTTGGCTACGGTACTGAGCTGAAAGTACTCTCCGCCAACAATGAAGATCATGAAGCAGAGCGCGTGGCCGGGGAACTGATCGCCCACCACTTTATTAATAAAACTAACTACAAAGACTACGCGATCCTTTACCGCGGCAACCACCAGTCGCGGGTCTTTGAAAAGATGCTGATGCAGAACCGCATTCCATACAAAATCTCCGGCGGCACCTCGTTCTTCTCACGTCCGGAAATTAAAGACCTGCTGGCCTATCTGCGCGTACTGACCAATCCGGATGACGACAGCGCCTTCCTGCGCATCGTTAATACGCCGAAGCGCGAGATTGGTCCGGCGACATTGCAAAAGCTGGGTGAGTGGGCGATGAGCCGCAATAAAGGCTTATTCACCGCCAGCTTTGACATGGGGTTAAGCCAGACGCTGACCGGGCGCGGCTACGAATCCCTCACGCGCTTTACCCACTGGCTGCGGGAAATTCAGCAGCTGACCGAACGCGAGCCCGTTGCCGCCGTGCGCGATTTGATTCGCGGGATCGACTACGAATCCTGGCTGTATGAAACCTCGCCCAGCCCGAAAGCCGCGGAAATGCGAATGAAAAACGTCAACCAGCTGTTTACCTGGATGACCGAGATGCTGGAAGGCAGCGAAATCGATGAGCCGATGACCCTAACGCAGGTGGTCACCCGCTTTACCCTGCGCGACATGATGGAGCGCGGCGAATCGGATGAAGAGCTCGATCAGGTGCAGCTGATGACCCTCCATGCCTCAAAAGGGCTGGAGTTCCCGTATGTTTACCTGGTGGGAATGGAAGAGGGATTGCTGCCGCACCAGAGCAGCATCGATGAAGATAACGTCGATGAAGAGCGCCGGTTAGCCTACGTCGGCATCACCCGTGCGCAAAAAGAGCTGACCTTTACGTTGTGCAAGGAACGCCGGCAGTATGGTGAGCTGGTGCGCCCGGAGCCAAGCCGTTTCCTGCTCGAGCTCCCGCAGGACGATCTGATATGGGAGCAGGAGCGAAAAGTCATCTCTGCGGAAGAACGTATGCATAAAGGCCAGGCCAACGTCGCGAATATTAAAGCGATGCTGGCGAAGGCGAAAAAAGGCTAACGCCTCAGGCAACAAACTGCTGCCAGGCGGCGGAGAAGGGCATTACCAGCAGCAGTGAGGGCAGCATGTTGGCGGTGGGGAAATGGCGAATACCACAAAGCCGAAAACCGGTCGCCAGCATAATGATGCCGCCGCAGGCAGTGAAATCAGCGATCATCGATGGGTTTATCAACGTCATAATAAACGTGGCGGCGAAGAACAGAATCACGAAGATGATCAGCTGAGGAATAAAAATCGTAGTGATGATGTAGCCTAGCGTGGAAGCAAAAATGGCGGCGGTGAAAAAGTCGAGTATCGACTTGGTCAGCAGAATGGTCGGGTCGCCGGTCATCCCTTCGGTTAGGGCGCCAAAAATACCGGTACCGCTGGCGCAGAACAGGATCAGCACCGCGATAAACTGGTTCATAAAGTCCTCGGCTTCTACGCCTGCGTTGTTTTGAGCTGGAAAAATACGCTCGATGGGCGTGCGCAGTTTGGTGCCCGCCCGCTCAATCCACTTCTCAATATCCAGCAGGCCGCCAATAATCGTGCCGACAATAATGGCCAGGGCAATGGGTGGCAGATTATGCAATTTATTGACAAAGTGGATGCCCATGCTGATGGAGATCAGACCGGCAATTAGCGGCAAGGTTTTCTTGAAGTGTTCCGGAATAAAGCGATTCAGCGAGGCGCCAGCCAGCGCACCGACGAGAAGCGAGCCGCTACAGACAAATATACCTATTGCCATCATTTATTCTCCCTAATAAAAATCAGGGCCTGAATATTCAGGCCCTGAAGTCTGTCTTTAATATTACTTAATGTTAAAGACGCGGCTGGCATTGCCCCAGGCAATTTTATCTTTCAGCTCCGACTCCATTTCTAACGGATCAAACCAGTCACAGGCCTGATGAATATCTTCATATGGATAATCGACGGAGAACATCACGCGATCCGCGCCCATCACTTCAATGGCATTATTCAGCGAGTGAGTATTAAAATGACCGCTGGTGGTGACGATGAAATTATTCTGCAGGTAGTGCATTAACGGTTTTTCCGCTTTACCCAGACCGCAGCCGAAACGCTGACGATAGAGGCGGTGCTGAGTACGCGGCAGCATATGAACCAGCCCTTCGCCGAGGTGGCCCAGCACCAGATTGAGATTAGGATAACGATCGAACAAACCACTCATCATCAGACGGATAGCATGAACAGCCGTTTCCTGCGCAAAGCCCCACGCGGAGCCGATCAGGCTTTCGTAACCGGTGTAGATACCGCGCGCTGGCCCTTCCAGCGGTTCGCGAGGATGCAGGTACACCGGTACGTTCAACTCGTTGACCTTATCCCAGAACACCAGCATCGATTCGTCATCAAGATACAGGCCGTGTTCGCTATCTTTGACGTTGGTATAGCCGTTAATCAGCGCGCCTTTCATGCCCAGTTTTTTTACCGCACGCTCCAGTTCTTCCGCCGCCGCTTCCGGGTTTTGCAAGGCCAGGGTGGCGAAAGCGCTAAATTTATCCGGATTTGGCTTCACATAATTCTCAACGATAAAATCGTTAGTATCACGAGCAAAAGAAACGGCTTTGGCTTTGTCTAAAATAGATTGCGCGCCAGGTGAAGTTAGAGAAAGAATGACATGGTCAATATGACGCTGCGCCATTTCTTCCAGCTGAATGCTGCGATCCAGCAGGCGGCGCTCAACGTCTTTCATATATTCTGTACCGTTACGGCCGGCTTCACCGGTTGAATCCCACAGACGGTTATTTTCAGGAGTGGAGACGTGTTCTTCTAAAGCGATTTTTCCGCGCATGATATATTCCTTGCGATATTTGTCAGTATGGCTTGATGCAAGGAGAATAAAAGCTTTCACGTATTGCCAGCAATAAACCAAACGTAATAGGGATTATCAGTAAAACTAATACAGCGGTATATTTCGCGGTTTAGATCATAATAGATCCGCTCTGCTGAGCGGGATCGGCAAGCGTGGCGATCAGCGTGCGTAGCCAGATATGCCCGGGATCGCGGTGCAGCCGCTGATGCCAGACCTGACGGATGGCGATCCCCGCAAGGGGAAAAGGCAGCGGCCAGCTGCGGCAGGGATAGCGTCGGGTGATATGCCGCGCCACCTGTTCCGGGACGACGGCAATCATGTCGCTTTCGGCCACCAGCTCGCCGGTACCTAAAAAGCTCGGTAGCGTGAGCGCGATCCGCCGGGGCATACTGTGCTCATCAAGCCGCTTATCCATATCGCCGTGGGCAGTACCCACTACGCGGATCGCCAGATGTTTTTCCTGCCGCCAGTCTTCGGCACGGAGCTGGGTTCGAATGCGCGGGTGATTTTCCGCCGCCAGACAGACATACGATTGATCGAAGAGATGCTGCTGGTAGACGCTATCCGGAAGCTGCGTCAGATAGCCTATCGCGAGATCACACTTCCCGGATTCGAGAGCGCTGAGCGTCTGCTCATCCAGATTCTGCACTGTAAAAGTGATCCCATCCGCTGACTGCTGCTGGAGCGCAATTTGCAGCAAAGGCAACAGCGTCATTTGACTGATATCGGTCATACCGATCGTAAAGTTTCGCTGGCTCTGCTGGGGAAGAAACTCAGGTTTGATGGACAAATCGTTATCGGCAAGCTGGAGAAGGGTAAATATAGTCGGGGCGATCGCGTCCGCTCGCGGCGTCGGTATCATCCGCTGTCCTACCCGGACAAACAGCGGGTCAGCAAAATGGTCACGCAGTTTTTTTAGCAGCAGACTACCCGTGGGCTGGCTGATATTCAGCGCGTCTGCCGCCGGCGAAACATTGCCTAACCGGTAGAGTGCGGAGAAAAAGCGTAGCGATTTGAAATCCAGTTCTTCCCGCATCCGCCCTCCTGGCTGGATATTATCTTGGCGTATCGCCGCTGGTGACCCGTAGCGTCCAGTGGACGTAGCTTTGCCACAGACACTCCTGATCGACCATTTCCCGGCCCAGCGGATGTTCAGCCAGCCAATTTTCCGGCAGCGTCAGCGTCAACTGGTCGTCGTGAGCGGCTAACTGAATCGCCGGCAACAAATCGTCGCGCCGTCGGCTGGCAAACAGGATCGCCAGTCGCAGCAGGCGACACAAATGTTCGGCCACACGCGGCGGGACCGCGTTTTGCTGATGAAGTGAAGACAGGTCGATGGCGTTGGTCTGATTCAGCAGCAGCGTAGCAATCAACTTCTTCTGCGCCGGGGTAAAGCCGGGCAGGTCGAGGTTATTGACCAGATAGGCTGCGTGCTGCGGCGCGCGCTTGAAATCCACACTCAGCCCAATTTCATGCAGCGAGCAGGCGCTGAGGAGTAAATCGCGGCTCAGCGGATCCAGCTCCCAGCTGCCACCCAGCTGACTGAGCAGATGGCTGGCCAGACTGGCGACACGCTGGGCCTGCTCGGTGTCGATCATAAAACGGCGCTGAATATTGCGCAGGGTGCGGCTGCGAATGTCCTGTTCGACAGAGAGATGTAGCATGCCGTACACCAGACCTTCACGTAACGCGCCGCCCGCCAGGGTCATACACTGAATATTCAGTTCGCTGAAGATGGCGATAAGGATCGCGAGTCCGCTCGGAAACACCAGCGCCCGCTCAAGGGTTAAGCCTTCGATCTCCAGCTCTTCAAGGCGTCCGCACTGGATAGCGCGCTGTTTAAGCTGCTGGAGTTTGGCGAGGGTGATTCGTTCATCCATCCCCTGCGCCATCATAATTTCCTGTAGAGCCTGCACGGTACCGGAGGCGCCGACGCACACTTTCCATCCGTGATAACGCAGCACATCGGCGACCGGCAATAACACCTCACGCGCGGCCGCTTCGGCGAGATCGAAATTCTCTTTCGTCAGGCTACGGTCGGCGAAATAGCGTTCAAGCCAGGTTACACAGCCCATCGAGAGGCTGAACAGCGAGGTCGTTTGCGCGCCGGTGCCAGTCACCAGCTCGGTGCTGGCACCGCCGATATCGACTACCAGACGCTGATCGGCGCCGCCGGTGGTGTGGGCGACACCCTGGTAAATCAGACGCGCTTCTTCTTCGCCACTGATTACCTGCACTGGCGTGCCGAGGATCTCCTGTGCTTTCGCCAGAAACTCCCCCGCATTGACGGCAAGACGCAGCGTGGCGGTGGCCACGACGCGGATTTGCGTCGGCGGAATATCCTGCAGGCGTTCGGCAAACAGGCGTAAGCACTGCCAGCCGCGCTCCATCGCTTCTGCGGAGAGCGTGTTATCACTATTCAGACCGGCGGCCAGACGAACCTTACGCTTAATACGGCTCAGCGTCTGGATGCTGCCCGCCACCTCGCGCACCACCAACATATGGAAACTGTTGGAGCCCAAATCAATGGCGGCATATAGCGAGGTGGAGCTCATACTCTTCATCGTTCAGAATGCTCCCTGGTCGGCGGGGCACTTGTGCCCGATCCACATCACTGAGCAGGTTGCCAGGGGAAGGTTGCCCTGGCCGATTCTGAATGATTGAGCGTATGACATAGATTTCTTAACCTGAACGACGACGATTGCGCGGTGGGCCGTTGCGGCGTGGGCCGTTGCCTGGGCGCGCACGGGTCAGGCGCAGCGGCTTAGGCAGGTCGGTCATCAGCGCGTCCGGGTTGTACTTACTGACCGGAATCGAGTGACCAATATAGGTTTCGATAGCCGGCAGATTCAGCGCATACTCTTCACAGGCGAGGCTGATGGAGTTGCCGCTGGCGCCTGCGCGCCCGGTACGACCGATGCGGTGAACGTAATCTTCGCAGTCATCCGGTAGATCGTAGTTAAAGACGTGGGTCACGGCCGGAATATGTAAGCCGCGAGCAGCAACGTCAGTTGCGACCAGAATATCGAGATCGCCACGAGTAAATTCGTCGAGAATACGCAGGCGTTTTTTCTGCGCTACGTCGCCGGTCAGCAGACCTACGCGATGACCGTCAGCGGCGAGATGACCCCAGATATCTTCACAACGGTGCTTGGTGTTGGCGAAGATGATGGCGCGATCGGGCCACTCTTCTTCCAGAAGCGTCTGCAGCAGGCGCATTTTTTCTTCGTTGGAAGGGTAGAACAACTCTTCTTTAATACGGTGGCCCGTTTTCTGTTCCGGCTCCACTTCGACATATTCGGCGTTGTTCATCTGCTCGAACGCCAGTTCGCGAACGCGATAAGAAAGGGTCGCGGAGAACAGCATGTTCAGGCGCTGCGTCGCCGGTGGCATACGACGGAACAGCCAGCGGATATCTTTAATAAAGCCGAGATCGTACATGCGATCGGCTTCGTCCAGCACGACGACCTGAATGGCGCTGAGGTTAATGTAGTTCTGTTTCGCGTAATCGATCAGACGACCGGTGGTACCGATCAGAATATCGACACCGCTTTCCAGCACTTTCAGCTGTTTATCGTAGCCGTCGCCGCCGTAAGCCAGACCCAGCTTCAGACCCGTGGCCTGCGCCAGCGGTTCAGCATCCGCGTGGATCTGTACCGCCAGTTCACGCGTCGGCGCCATAATCAGCGCGCGCGGTTGGTTAACCTGGCGATCGGCGATAGCCGGGTGAGAGAGAAGATAATGAAACGTTGACGTCAGGAACGCCATCGTTTTACCGGTACCGGTTTGCGCCTGCCCGGCGACATCGCGGCCTTCCAGCGTCAGCGGAAGGGCGAGGGCCTGAATGGGTGTGCAATTATGAAACCCTTTCTTTTCAAGGGCTTCAATGACTGCCGGGTGCAGGGCGAAGTCGGAAAACTTCTGTTCTGTTAAATGTGTTTTGCTCATAGTGTGGTAGAATATCAGCTAACTATTGCATTAAGAAAGCGTATCCGGTGAAATAACGTCAACCTTTCGTTGGCGGTGTACGAAATTATTCAAGGTACGTCTACGGTAACTGAACGAATCCAGGATAGCTTAGACTACTAAGCGAGTCGGGAGCGATAAATCTGCAGCATGCAGTTCGCGTTCGGGTGACCCTGGCGTCAAAGGGCGGGTCCATGATGGATCGCGCCAGTTGGCAGCTCAGAGAATTGAGGTATCCTGAAGAATAGCGTGCATAACGTGGCCGCAGCACGTCGTTGATGGCTACGACACCAACACACCAGGCTTATTCCTGTGGAGTTAAATATGAGCGATAAAATTATTCACCTGACTGACGACAGTTTTGACACGGACGTACTCAAGGCTGACGGGCTGACCCTCGTCGATTTCTGGGCAGAGTGGTGTGGTCCGTGCAAAATGATCGCCCCGATTCTGGATGAGATCGCTGAAGAGTATCAGGGCAAACTGACCGTAGCTAAGCTGAACATCGACCAGAACCCGGGCACCGCGCCGAAATACGGCATTCGCGGTATCCCAACCCTGCTGCTGTTCAAAAACGGCGAAGTGGCGGCCACTAAAGTTGGCGCACTGTCCAAGGGTCAGCTGAAAGAGTTCCTCGACGCCAACCTGGCGTAAGCGAATTGCTGGTCCGGCGTCCAGATTCCTATTTTTTGCGGAACTCTGGACGCCCGGCTGGAGTCGTGCTAAGTTAATTCACAGACTTCGTTTTAAACATACCTATTGTTTGAATCTTGTTTTACCCAAAGCGTCCCGCAGACTATGCGCGTGAGGCTAATAATTCCGGGCTTATCACTCATTCCGTCTTGTCGTTTCAGTTCTGCGTTCTTTCCTGTGACCAGGCAACGTACAGACACGAGATGAAGCCGCTAACAGGCATGGATGTTCCTGCCATACCATTCACAACATTAAGTTCGAGATTTACCCCGAGTTTAAGAACCCACACCACTATGAATCTTACCGAATTAAAGAATACGCCGGTTTCTGAGCTGATTACTCTCGGCGAAAATATGGGGCTGGAAAACCTGGCTCGTATGCGTAAGCAGGATATTATTTTTGCCATCCTCAAGCAGCATTCAAAGAGTGGCGAAGATATCTTTGGCGACGGCGTACTGGAGATACTGCAGGATGGATTTGGATTCCTCCGTTCCGCAGACAGCTCCTACCTCGCCGGCCCTGACGACATCTACGTATCCCCCAGCCAAATCCGCCGTTTCAACCTCCGCACTGGTGACACCATTTCCGGTAAGATTCGTCCTCCGAAAGAGGGTGAGCGTTACTTTGCACTGTTGAAAGTTAATGAAGTTAACTACGACAAGCCGGAAAACGCGCGCAACAAGATCCTGTTCGAGAACTTAACGCCGCTGCATGCGAATTCTCGTCTGCGGATGGAGCGTGGTAACGGTTCTACCGAAGACTTAACCGCTCGCGTACTGGATCTGGCTTCACCGATTGGCCGCGGCCAGCGTGGCCTGATCGTCGCGCCGCCGAAAGCCGGTAAAACCATGCTGCTGCAGAATATCGCGCAGAGCATCGCATACAACCATCCAGACTGCGTGCTGATGGTGCTGCTGATCGACGAACGTCCGGAAGAAGTGACCGAGATGCAGCGTCTGGTGAAAGGTGAAGTGGTTGCTTCCACCTTTGACGAGCCGGCATCCCGTCACGTCCAGGTCGCAGAGATGGTTATCGAGAAAGCGAAACGTCTGGTTGAACACAAGAAAGACGTTATCATCCTGCTCGACTCCATTACCCGTCTGGCGCGTGCCTACAACACCGTGGTACCGGCTTCCGGTAAAGTCCTGACTGGTGGTGTGGACGCCAACGCCCTGCATCGTCCGAAGCGTTTCTTCGGTGCGGCACGTAACGTCGAAGAGGGCGGTAGCCTGACCATCATCGCTACGGCGCTGATCGACACCGGTTCCAAAATGGACGAAGTTATCTACGAAGAGTTTAAAGGCACCGGTAACATGGAGCTGCACCTCTCTCGTAAGATTGCCGAAAAACGCGTCTTCCCGGCTATCGATTACAACCGTTCCGGTACTCGTAAAGAAGAGCTGCTCACCACTCAGGAAGAGCTGCAGAAAATGTGGATCCTGCGCAAAATTATTCATCCGATGGGTGAGATCGACGCGATGGAATTCCTCATTAACAAGCTGGCGATGACCAAGACGAATGATGACTTCTTCGATATGATGAAGCGCTCGTAAGGTAAAAAAAGCCAAAAACGCCACGCCTTTGCGTGGCGTTTTCATTTTTGGGTTTGTATGATCCAGAGACAGAGAAAGCAGGACGAAAGTTGTCGTATAATGGCGCCGGATAGCAGGCGGAGACAGCTTTAACAGACTAAAATCTATACAATAAATTTGTAATGTTCTGCTTTTCCCCTTCTGGAGTTGGGGCATCATCGCTATACTTCCCGGATTAACTATGCTGAGAGCACATGCGTTGTGAATTTACTCACTGCTATTACTGAATTAATCAGTATTTTCTTATTCACGACCCTCTTTATTTTTGTCGCGCGGAAAGTGGCAAAAAGGATCGGGTTAGTGGATAAACCAAACTATCGCAAACGGCATCAGGGGTTGATTCCGTTGGTCGGTGGTATCTCAGTTTATGCAGGCATCTGTTTTACCTTCGCCATCGCCGATTATTATATTCCTCACGCCTCGCTGTATCTGGCCTGCGCGGGGGTATTGGTGCTGGTTGGCGCGCTTGACGATCGATTCGATATCAGCGTGAAAATTCGCGCAGTCATTCAGGCCGCGATCGCCGTGATTATGATGATGGCAGGGAATCTGCATCTGAGTAGTCTGGGTTTTATTTTTGGCTCGTGGGAGCTGGTGCTGGGGCCCTTTGGCTTCTTCCTGACCCTGTTTGCCGTGTGGGCCGCCATCAATGCGTTTAACATGGTCGACGGAATCGACGGTCTGCTCGGCGGTCTGTCATCGGTCTCCTTTGCGGCGACCGGGATCATTCTCTGGTTTGATGGTCAGTACAGCCTGGCGATGTGGTGTTTCGCGATGATCGCAGCCATTCTGCCCTATATTCTTCTCAATCTTGGCGCCCTCGGCCGCCGCTATAAAGTCTTTATGGGTGATGCCGGCAGCACGATGATTGGCTTCACCATTATCTGGATCCTGCTGGAAACTACGCAAGGTAAAACACATCCCATTAGCCCGGTTACCGCGCTGTGGATTATCGCTATCCCGTTGATGGATATGGTGGCGATTATGTATCGCCGCCTGCGCAAAGGCATGAGCCCTTTCTCTCCGGACCGTCAACATATTCATCATTTGATCATGCGCGCCGGGTTTACTTCCCGGCAGGCGTTCGTCCTGATTACCCTGGCCGCCGCTCTGTTGGCGCTGGTTGGCGTCGCGGCGGAATATACCCGCATTGTGCCGGAATGGGTGATGTTAATTCTCTTTTTGGTAGCCTTCTTCCTTTATGGCTACTGTATTAAGCGCGCCTGGAAAGTGGCGCGCCTGGTTAAGCGCATCAGACGCAGAATTCGGCGACACAGCGGCAATAATCCGAAACTAACCAAGTAAAGCTGGGGATGTGATGACTCAACCATTACCGGGAGCACAAGCAGTGAACGTTGAGAACGAGCTGGATATTCGCGGGCTGTTTCGCGCTTTATGGGCAGGAAAAGGCTGGATAGTCGGCGGCGCCGTACTCTTCGCCGCCATCGTGCTGGTATATACCTTTTTTGCTCGCCAGGAGTGGAGCGCCACGGCGATCACCGATCGGCCGACTGTCAACATGTTGGGAGGGTACTATTCCCAGCAGCAGTTCTTACGCAATCTGGACATTAAAGCCGACCTCGCCTCGGTCGATCAGCCTTCCGCCATGGATGAAGCGTATAAAGAGTTCATCATGCAGCTGGCCTCCTGGGATACCCGGCGTGATTTCTGGCTACAAACGGACTACTACAAGCAGCGTCAGTCGGGTAATGCCCGCGCGGATGCGGCGATGCTGGATGACCTGATTAACAATATCCAGTTTATGCCAGGCGATGCGGCCAAGAGCATTAACGACAGCGTCAAACTGACCGCCGAGACCGGGCAGGATGCTAATAATCTGCTGCGTCAGTATGTGGCTTTCGCCAGCCAGCGGTCAGCGGGCCATCTCAACGACGAACTCAAAGGCGCCTGGGCGGCGCGGACGGTGCAAATGAAGGCGCAGGTGAAGCGCCAGGAAGAGGTGGCCGAGGCTATCTTCAATCGCCGGACGCACAGCGTGGAGCAAGCGCTGAAGGTGGCTCAGCAGCACAATATTTCTCGTAGCGAAACGGATGTTCCTGCCGATCAGTTACCGGATTCAGAGCTATTTTTATTGGGCAGGCCGATGCTGCAGGCCAGGCTGGAAAACCTGCAGGCCGTCGGGCCGGAATATGACCTCGATTACGACCAGAACCGCGCCATGCTGAGCACGTTGAACGTTGGTCCAACGTTAGATCCGCGTTTTCAGACTTACCGGTATTTGCGTACGCCGGAAGAACCTGTAAAACGCGATAGCCCGCGCCGAGTATTTCTGATGGTGATGTGGGGGATTGTGGGTGCGCTCATCGGCGCAGGCGTGGCGTTATCGCGTCGTCGTGTCCTGTGATTGCGGCCTGTGGTGAAGGGCAGATGACCTTCATCGCCTAATCGAAGAGAATCGATGTGAAAGTACTAACTGTATTTGGCACGAGGCCGGAAGCCATCAAGATGGCTCCTCTGGTCCATGCGCTGGCAAAGGATCCTCATTTTGAGGCGAAAGTATGCGTGACCGCGCAGCATCGGGAGATGCTCGATCAGGTGTTGAAACTTTTCTCTATTGTCCCGGACTACGATCTCAACATCATGAAGCCGGGGCAGGGGCTGACCGAGATCACCTGCCGCATTCTTGAGGGGCTGAAGCCGGTCCTGGAGTCGTTTAAACCCGACGTGGTGCTGGTGCATGGCGATACTACGACCACCATGGCGGCGAGCCTGGCGGCGTTTTACCAGCGGATACCGGTGGGTCACGTAGAGGCCGGCCTGCGCACCGGCGATTTAAGTTCGCCGTGGCCGGAAGAAGGCAACCGTACGTTGACCGGGCATCTGGCGACGTACCATTTCGCCCCCACGGAAACCTCGCGGCAGAATCTGCTGCGGGAAAATATTGCCGACAGTCGCATCACGGTTACCGGGAATACGGTCATTGACGCCCTGTTCTGGGTGCGGGACCGGGTTCTGGGTGATGAAGCGCTACGGGAGACCCTGCTACAGCGCTATCCTTTCATCAGTCACGGTAAAAAGATGATTCTGGTTACCGGCCACCGGCGGGAAAGCTTCGGGCTCGGCTTTGAACAGATCTGCCAGGCGCTGGCGGAGATAGCCCATACCCACCCTGAGGTGCAGATTGTCTATCCGGTTCACCTGAATCCTAACGTCAGCGAACCGGTGAACCGTATTCTTGGCCACATCGACAATGTGATGTTGATTGAACCGCAAGATTACCTGCCATTTGTCTGGCTGATGGATCGCGCCTGGCTGATCCTGACCGATTCTGGCGGCATTCAGGAAGAGGCCCCTTCTCTTGGGAAACCGGTGCTGGTTATGCGCGATATGACCGAACGTCCGGAAGCGGTGGCCGCCGGCACCGTGTGCCTGGTGGGTACCGACAGCCAGCGCATCGTGGCGGAAGTCACGCGACTGCTGCAGGATGATGCCGCATACCAGGCGATGAGCCGCGCGCATAATCCTTATGGCGATGGCGAAGCATGTCGTCGAATTTTGTCTGCACTTAAAAATAATCAGGTAACGTTATGAGTTTTTCTACCATTTCAGTGATTGGCCTTGGCTATATCGGGCTGCCAACCGCTGCCGCGTTCGCCTCCCGGCAGAAGCGGGTGGTCGGCGTTGATGTTAATCAACATGCCGTGGAGACCATTAACCGTGGAGAAATTCATATCGTGGAGCCGGATCTGGCGAGCGTGGTGAAGACCGCGGTCGAACAGGGTTATTTAAGCGCCACCACCACCCCGGTGGAGGCGGATGCCTACCTGATTGCCGTGCCGACGCCGTTTAAAGATCGTCACGAGCCGGATATGGTGTTTGTCGAATCGGCGGCCAAATCCATTGCGCCGACGTTAAAGAAAGGGTCGCTGGTTATCCTCGAGTCCACCTCGCCGGTGGGTTCGACTGAACAGATGGCCGGCTGGCTGGCGGAGATGCGCCCGGACCTCAGCTTCCCTCAGCAGGCGGGCGACGCCGCTGACGTCAATATCGCCTACTGCCCGGAGCGGGTATTGCCCGGCCAGGTGATGGTCGAGCTGATTAAAAACGACCGCGTTATTGGCGGCATGTCGCCAGTCTGCTCGGCGCGTGCCAGCGAGCTGTATAAAATCTTCCTCGAAGGCGAATGTGTGGTGACCAACTCGCGCACCGCCGAGATGTGCAAGCTGACGGAAAACAGCTTCCGCGACGTCAACATCGCCTTTGCTAACGAACTGTCGCTGATTTGCGCCGACCAGGGCATTAACGTCTGGGAACTGATCCGCCTGGCAAACCGCCATCCGCGCGTCAATATCCTGCAGCCGGGCCCGGGCGTCGGCGGCCACTGCATCGCCGTCGACCCGTGGTTTATCGTGGCGCAAAATCCACAGCAGGCGCGTCTGATCCGCACCGCTCGCGAGGTCAACGACCATAAGCCGGAATGGGTTATCGAACAGGTGAAAGCGCAGGTGGCGGACTGCCTGAATGCCACCAATAAACGGGCCAGCGAACTGACGGTCGCCTGTTTTGGCCTCGCCTTTAAGCCGAATATTGACGACCTGCGCGAAAGCCCGGCGATGGAAATTGCCGCGCAGATTGCCCGCTGGCACAGCGGCACGACGCAGGTGGTTGAGCCCAATATTCACACGCTGCCGAAGAAACTCGACGGCCTGTGTACGCTGGCGACCCTCGATGCGGCGCTGGCCAGCGCCGATGTGCTGGTGATGCTGGTCGATCATAATGAATTCAAAGCCGTTAGCGGCGATAGCGTCACCCAGGCGTATATCATCGACACCAAAGGAGTGTGGCGGTGAGAATCCTACCCTCGTCTGGTTCATACAATGCCTCTGCGCGCCAGTATTGATCCCCTGGAGTGGGAGAACCGCTTCTTTGCCGTTAACAGCTCCATCGTGCGCTTTGACGAGCGCGCGTCGCGGCTGACGTCTGAGGCGTTGGCGGGGTGGTCGCGGGTACAGGCGAAGGTGGCCGCCAGTGACACCGTCCGGTTGGACGCGCTACAGCAGCTGGGTTTTCAGCTGGTGGAAGGCGAGGTCGATCTGGCGCTACCGGTGGGCAACCCTGCTGATGCGGGCGCCGACGTCGCCGTGGAAGCGGATATTGCGCCACTACGCGAGCAGGCGGCGCAGGCCTTTGCCATGAGCCGTTTTCGCGCGCCCTGGTACGCCGACGACGCCAGCCGCCGCTTCTATGCCCAGTGGATTGAAAATGCGGTGCGCGGCACCTTCGATCATCAGTGCCTGATTTACCGCCATCCTGAGGGCGATATCCGCGCCTTTGTCTCCCTGCGCCAGCTCAACGCGACCGAGGCGCGTATTGGCCTGCTGGCCGGGCGCGGCGCCGGGGCGCAACTGATGCAGGCGGCGCAGTACTGGGCCGCCTCGCGCGGGCTTTCTACATTGCGGGTGGCGACCCAGATGGGCAACACCGCCGCGCTTAAACGTTATATTCTCAGCGGTGCTAACGTGGAAAGCACCGCCTACTGGCTATACAGGTGACCCCATGATCCCATTTAACGCGCCGCCGGTGGTTGGAACCGAGCTTGATTACATGCAGTCTGCGATGAACAGCGGCAAGCTGTGCGGCGACGGCGGTTTTACGCGCCGCTGCCAGCAGTGGATGGAGCAGCGATTTGGCACGGCAAAAGCCCTGCTGACGCCCTCCTGCACGGCTTCGCTGGAGATGGCCGCGCTGCTGCTGGATATCCAGCCCGGCGACGAAGTGATTATGCCCAGCTATACCTTTGTCTCTACCGCTAACGCCTTTGTACTGCGTGGGGCGAAAATCGTCTTCGTCGATATCCGCCGCGATACGATGAATATCGACGAAACGCTCATCGAAGCCGCCATCACCGATAAAACCCGGGCGATTGTCCCGGTGCACTATGCCGGCGTAGCCTGCGAGATGGACACCATCATGGCCATCGCCGACAAGCACAACCTGTTTGTGGTGGAAGATGCCGCGCAGGGGGTAATGTCTACCTACAAGGGACGCGCGCTGGGCACCATCGGCCATATCGGCTGCTTTAGCTTCCATGAAACCAAAAACTACACCGCTGGCGGTGAGGGCGGGGCGACGTTGATCAACGATCGCACGCTGGTGGAGCGCGCAGAGATCATTCGAGAAAAAGGCACCAACCGCAGCCAGTTCTTTCGCGGTCTGGTGGATAAATATACCTGGCGCGATATTGGCTCCAGCTATCTGATGTCCGACCTGCAGGCCGCCTATCTGTGGGCGCAGCTGGAAGCGGCGGAGCGGATCAACCAGCAGCGCCTGGTGCTGTGGCAGAACTATCACGATGCGCTGCTGCCGCTGGCGCGCGCCGGGCGTATCGAACTGCCGACGATTCCGGCCGACTGTGGGCAAAACGCGCACATGTTCTACATTAAGCTGCGCGATATCGAGGATCGCAGCAGGCTGATCGCCTGGCTGAAAGAGGCGGAGATCCTCGCGGTATTCCATTATATTCCGTTGCACAGCTGTCCGGCCGGAGAACACTTCGGCGAGTTCCACGGTGAAGACCGCTACACCACCCAGGAGAGCGAGCGCCTGGTGCGCCTGCCGCTGTTTTACAATCTCTCTCTGGTGAACCAGCGGACGGTGATTAACTCGCTGCTGAGCTATTTCTCCTGATATGTCGTTAGCAAAAGCCTCACTGTGGACGGCGGCATCGACGCTGGTCAAAATCGGCGCCGGTCTGCTGGTCGTCAAGCTGCTGGCCGTCTCGTTTGGGCCGGCGGGCGTTGGCCAGGCCGGTAACTTCCGACAACTGGTCACCGTGCTCGGCGTGCTGGCGGGTGCCGGGATATTTAACGGCGTTACGAAGCTGGTGGCTCAGCATCACGACGACCCCCTGCGCCTGAAGCGGGTGGTGGGCACTTCGTCGGCCATGGTGCTTGGCTTTTCCACGCTGCTGGCGCTGGTGTTTTTACTGGCGGCGGCGCCGATAAGTCAGGGGCTGTTCGGCCATACGCACTATCAGGGGCTGGTACGCCTGGTGGCGCTGGTGCAGATGGGGATCGCCTGGGCGAACTTCCTGCTGGCGCTGATGAAAGGCTTTCGCGATGCGGCGGGTAACGCCTTCTCGCTGATTGCCGGGAGCCTGATTGGCGTCGCGGCCTATTATGCCTGTTACGACTTCGGGGGTTACCAGGGGGCGCTGTTGGGGTTGGCGTTAGTGCCGGCGCTGGTGGTGGTCCCGGCGGGCATCATGCTCTGGCGGCGGGGTAATATTCCGCTGAGTGCCCTGCGTCCGCGCTGGGATAACGGTCTGGCGGGTCAGCTATCGAAATTTACCCTGATGGCGCTCATAACCTCGGTGACGCTGCCGGTGGCCTATGTGATGATGCGTAATCTGCTGGCGGCGCATTACGGCTGGGAAGCGGTCGGGATCTGGCAGGGGGTGAGCAGCATTTCCGATGCCTACCTGCAGTTTATTACCGCTTCCTTTAGCGTCTATCTGCTGCCGACGCTGTCGCGGCTGAGCGCCAAAACGGATATCACCCGTGAGATTGTCAAGTCGCTGAAATTCGTTCTGCCGGCGGTGGCGGCTGCGAGCCTGACGGTCTGGCTGCTGCGCGATTTTGCCATCTGGCTGCTGTTTTCCGATCGCTTTACCGCGATGCGTGACCTGTTCGCCTGGCAACTGGTGGGCGACGTCTTAAAAGTGGGCGCCTACGTTTACGGCTATCTGGTGATCGCCAAAGCGTCACTGCGTTTTTATATTCTGACGGAAATCAGCCAGTTCACACTGCTGACCGCATTCTCACACTGGCTTATTCCGGCGCACGGCGCAATTGGCGCGGCGCAGGCGTATATGGCCACTTATATTGTTTATTTCGCCCTTTGTAGTGGCGTGTTTTTACTCTGGCGTAAACGGGCATGACAGCACTGATACATGTACTGGGATCGGATATCCCGCACCACAACCAGACCGTACTGCGGTTCTTTAACGACGAACTGGCCGCCGACCCGCAGGCGCGGAGATTTTTGGTCGTCGGTGATGAGGCCAGCGTGCGTGATGGATATCCGGCACTGGACATCACCTGCTATCGAGGAAAGAAAGCGCTGGCGCAGGCAGTGATTGCCACCGCGAAAGCCAACCGCCAGCAGCGCTTTTTCTTCCACGGCCAGTTTAATACCGGGCTGTGGCTGGCGCTGTTGAGTGGCGGCATCCGCCCGTCGCAGTTTAACTGGCATATCTGGGGGGCAGATCTGTATGAAAACTCTGCCAGCCTGAAGTTTCGCCTGTTCTATCCGCTACGCCGCATGGCGCAGGGGCGAGTAGGGCGCGTTTTCGCCACCCGCGGCGATCTTAGCTGGTTCGCTAACCGCCATCCGCGGGTTCCCGGCGAACTGCTCTACTTCCCGACCCGTATGGATCCGGCGCTGAATACCCTGGCCGAGAACGCCCCGCGCGGTGATACCCTGACCATTCTGGTCGGCAACTCCGGGGATCGCAGCAATGAACATATTGCCGCGCTGAAGGCTATCCATCATCAGTTTGGCGATACGGTAAACGTCATCGTGCCGATGGGTTATCCGGCGAATAATGACGCCTATATCAACGAGGTTCGCGAAGCGGGGACGGCGCTGTTTAGCGGTGAGCATCTGCAGATCCTCAGCGAGAAGCTTGAATTTAATGATTATCTGGCGCTGCTGCGCCGCTGCGATCTGGGCTATTTTCTGTTTGCGCGCCAGCAAGGGATCGGCACCCTGTGCCTGCTGATTCAGGCGGGCATTCCCTGCGTGCTCAACCGGGAAAACCCGTTCTGGCAGGATATGACCGAGCAGCATGTGCCGGTGCTGTTCACCAGCGATACGCTGGACGTCAGCGTGGTGCGCGAAGCGCAGCGTCAGCTGGCGAGCGTGGATAAATCTACTATCGCCTTCTTCCGGCCGAACTATCTGACGGGCTGGCAGCGGGCGCTACGGTTAGCGGCGGAGGGGCAGGCATGACGTTAATGCAATTTAGCGGGCTGCTGGTGGTCTGGCTGCTGTCGACGCTGTTTATCGCCACCGCGACCTGGTTTGAATTCCGCCGGGTACGCTTCAACTTCAACGTCTTTTTCTCGTTGCTGTTTCTGCTGACCTTTTTCTTCGGCTTCCCGCTGACCAGTATTCTGGTGTTCCGCTTTGACGTCAGCGTAGCGCCGCCGGAGATTTTGCTGCAGACGCTGCTGATCGCGGTATGCTTCTACGCAGTCTACTACGTGACCTATAAAACGCGGCTGCGCCCAGCGTCACGCGAGGTTGCGCATCGCCCGCTGTTTACCATGAACCGGGTGGAAACCCATCTGGCGTGGGGAATGTTGATGGGGCTGGCGCTGCTGTGCGTCGGCATCTTCTTCGCCCACAACGGCTTTCTGCTGTTTAAGCTCAACTCCTACAGCCAGATCTTCTCTGCCGAAGTCTCCGGTGTGGCGTTGAAGCGCTTCTTCTACTTCTTTATTCCGGCGATGCTGGTGGTCTATTTTCTGCGCCAGGATTATAAGGCGTGGATCTTCTTCCTCGTCAGCACCGTCGCCTTTGGTCTGTTGACTTACGCCATCGTCGGCGGTACCCGGGCCAATATCATCATCGCTTTCGCTATTTTCCTGTTTATCGGCATTATTCGCGGCTGGATCAGCCTGTGGATGCTGGCGGCGGCGGGCGTGTTGGGCATTGTCGGCATGTTCTGGCTGGCGCTGAAGCGCTACGGGATGAACGTCAGCGGCGACGAAGCGTTTTATACTTTCCTCTATCTCACGCGCGATACTTTCTCGCCGTGGGAAAACCTGGCGCTGCTGCTGCAGAACTACGACAAGATCGATTTCCAGGGGCTGGCGCCGATGATCCGCGACTTCTACGTCTTCATCCCCAGCTGGATGTGGCACGGTCGTCCGACGATGGTGCTGAATACCGCCAACTACTTCACCTGGGAAGTGTTAAACAACCATTCGGGGCTGGCGATTTCGCCGACGCTGATTGGCTCTCTGGTGGTGATGGGCGGCGTCTGGTTTGTGCCGCTGGGCGCTGTGGCGGTAGGGTTGATTATTAAATGGTTCGACTGGCTGTATGAGTTGGGCAACCGGGAGAGCAATCGTTACAAAGCGGCTATCCTGCACAGTTTCTGTTTCGGCGCTATCTTCAACATGATAGTGCTGGCGCGCGAGGGTCTGGATTCGTTCGGCTCCCGCGTGGTGTTTTTCCTCGTGATCTTTGGTATCTGCTTGCTGGCGGCGAAATTGCTGTACTGGTTCCTGGATAGCGTGGGACTGATTCATAAGCGCGTAAAACCGCTTTCGCAACCGCAAGTCTGAGAAGGATGGACATGACTGGGACCATTTCCGCGCCGTTGTACCTGTTAAGAGGGCTGCAGCTCATAGGCTGGCGCGATATGCAGCACGCTCTGGATTATTTGTATGCCGACGGCGCGCTCCGGGAGGGAACGCTGGTGGCCATTAATGCCGAGAAAATGCTGGCCGTAGAAGATAACCCGGAGGTCCGGGCGCTGATTGAGGCGGCGGAGTTTAAGTATGCGGATGGCATCAGCGTGGTGCGTTCGCTGCGCAAAAAATACCCGCAGGCCCAGGTGTCCCGCGTCGCCGGGGCCGATCTCTGGGAAGCGTTAATGCAGCGCGCCGGCGCTGAAGGGACACCGGTGTTTCTGGTTGGCGGTAAACCTGAGGTCCTGGCGCAGACAGAATCCAGGCTGCGTCAGCACTGGCAGGTGAATATCGTTGGCAGCCAGGACGGCTATTTTGCCCCTGAGCAGCGCCAGGCATTGTTCGAACGCATTCGCGACAGCGGGGCGAAAATCGTCACCGTCGCGATGGGGTCGCCGCGCCAGGAGATCTTCATGCGCGACTGCCGGCGTCTGTACCCGCACGCGCTGTATATGGGCGTCGGCGGCACTTACGATGTCTTCACCGGACACGTCCATCGGGCGCCGAAGTTCTGGCAGGATCTGGGGCTGGAGTGGTTCTATCGCCTGCTTTTGCAGCCGAGCCGCATCAAAAGACAGTTCCGTCTACTGCGCTATTTACGTTGGCATTATACCGGCAAGCTCTGATATTCCACTGCAACCAGGCGAGTTTGCATACATATTCTGTGTAATCTCTTCACTCGCCTGATACTTTATTTGCCATTTCCTCAAAATTAATTAACCATTCGCAGGCTTCATACGCGCGGGGGAGACCTGCGCGTCGGCAAGGCTATGGTTTCAGTTAATAACAATAACCGGGAGTACCCGGAATACGGCAAACACAAGAGGATATATGACTGAGAAAAAAGCGGAACTCCAGCGTGGACTGGAGGCCCGGCATATTGAACTGATCGCCCTTGGCGGGACGATTGGCGTGGGGTTGTTTATGGGGGCGGCCAGTACGTTGAAGTGGGCTGGGCCTTCCGTGCTGCTGGCGTACATTATCGCTGGCCTGTTCGTCTTTTTCATTATGCGCTCAATGGGCGAAATGCTGTTCCTTGAGCCTGTCACTGGCTCCTTCGCGGTATATGCGCATCGCTATATGAGCCCCTTCTTCGGCTACCTGACCGCGTGGTCCTACTGGTTTATGTGGATGGCGGTGGGGATCTCGGAGATTACCGCCATCGGGGTCTATGTGCAGTTCTGGTTCCCGGAGATGGCGCAGTGGATCCCGGCGTTGATTGCCGTGGGGCTGGTGGCGCTGGCTAACCTGGCGGCAGTCCGGTTGTATGGTGAAATCGAGTTCTGGTTCGCCATGATTAAAGTCACCACCATTATCGTGATGATCGTTGTCGGGCTGGGCGTCATTTTCTTCGGCTTTGGCAACGGCGGGCACTCCATTGGTTTTGGTAATCTCACCGAACATGGTGGCTTCTTTGCCGGCGGCTGGAAGGGCTTCCTGACGGCGCTGTGCATCGTGGTCGCGTCCTATCAGGGGGTAGAGCTCATCGGCATTACCGCAGGTGAAGCGAAAAATCCGCAGGTGACCCTGCGCAGCGCGGTGGGCAAAGTGCTGTGGCGGATCCTGATTTTCTATGTGGGCGCGATTTTCGTTATCGTCACCATCTTCCCGTGGGATCAAATCGGCTCCAACGGCAGCCCGTTCGTACTGACGTTTGCCAAAATCGGTATTACCGCGGCGGCGGGAATTATCAACTTCGTGGTGCTGACGGCGGCGCTTTCCGGCTGCAACAGTGGGATGTACAGCTGTGGGCGTATGCTGTACGCCCTGGCGAAGAACCGCCAACTGCCGGCGGCGATCGGTAAGGTATCGCGCAACGGCGTTCCGGCCGTCGGCGTGGCGCTGTCGATTCTGATCCTGCTGGTGGGCTCCTGCCTGAATTACATCATTCCTAATCCGCAGCGGGTGTTTGTCTATGTCTACAGCGCCAGCGTGTTGCCAGGGATGGTGCCATGGTTTGTGATCCTGATTAGCCAGCTGCGTTTCCGCCGCGTACATCAGGCGGCAATCGCCAGCCATCCGTTCCGTTCGCTGCTGTTCCCGTGGGCCAACTATCTCACCATGGCCTTCCTGATCTGTGTGCTGGTAGGGATGGGGCTGAATGATGAAACCCGGATGTCGCTCTTTGTCGGCATTATTTTCCTGGTTGCCGTCACCCTGATTTATAAGGTGTTTGGCCTCGGAAGACAGGGGCAAGTCAATAATACGGCTGAATAACCGTCAAAACGAACAAAGCATGAGCAAACGATAATTTTCTTTTAAAAGGCACTAGACAGCGGGGTAGGAAGTCCGTATTATCCGACCCCGCAACGGCGCTAAGCGCCCGTAGCTCAGCTGGATAGAGCGCTGCCCTCCGGAGGCAGAGGTCTCAGGTTCGAATCCTGTCGGGCGCACCATTAACCCGGTGCTGGAGCTGCGGTGGTTTTAATACCGCGTAAAAGGTTTGCAGTGGTGGCTATAGCTCAGTTGGTAGAGCCCTGGATTGTGATTCCAGTTGTCGTGGGTTCGAATCCCATTAGCCACCCCATTATTTGATAGAGTTGTGAATTTGCGAAGGTGGCGGAATTGGTAGACGCGCTAGCTTCAGGTGTTAGTGTTCTTACGGACGTGGGGGTTCAAGTCCCCCCCCTCGCACCACGACTTTAACGAATTGAACTAAAAATTCAAAAAGCAGTATTTCGGCGAGTAGCGCAGCTTGGTAGCGCAACTGGTTTGGGACCAGTGGGTCGGAGGTTCGAATCCTCTCTCGCCGACCAATTTTGAACCCCGCTTCGGCGGGGTTTTTTGTTTTCTGTCACTTCCTGCCATCACTTATTTCCCTGATTTTACTGATAAAAAACTTCTCTTTGCTTAAGAATACGCGTCAGGAAAAATCTCAATTCATCACTGTGGTAGATGCAATTTCCCTGGATCCTGTGCGATAATAATCGGGTAGATGCTCATTCCATCTCTTATGTTCGCCTTTGTGCCTCATAAACTCCGGAATGATGCAGAGCCGTTCTTACGGTGCTTATCGTCCACTGACAGATGTCGCATTTATGCCTCATCAAACACCATGGACATTACGTTGAGTGAAGCACCCAATTTGTTGTCAAACAGACCTGTTTTAACGCCTGCCCTGATTTCAGCGCAGGCGTTTTTTTCTTTCAGGGATCCGTCAATGCGAAGGCGGGGAAGAAGGGGCTATCGCCCCGTAAGAGGCGATAGCAACGGCAGGTTACGGCTGAGGGTTATTCTGCAGCGTCAGCAGCAGACCATCGCGGCGCATAGTGGCCGCTTCCTCCGGCTGATGCAGGCGATCCAGGGCATCCGCCAGCCAGGCGTAATCAAAGGCATCCGGACGCTGCTTAAGCGCGGCGCGGAAGGCGATGCTGGCCTCCTGCCATTCGCCGTGCCGCATCAGCGACTGGCCCAGGGTACTCCACAGCAGTGGACGGTCGCCAACGGCTTTGATCTGCTGGCGCAGCACTTTCTCCAGCTGTTCCGGGTTATTGGTCTTCAGACGCGGGATCGGCATCACCAGACGGTCATCATACTGTTTCTTCAGACCATCAATGATAATTTGCTGCGCGGTATCGTGATCGTCGCTCTCGATGAGGCGCTCGGCCATCGCCACCTGCAGCGGCACCAGCGCCCGCGTTTTGCGGCTCTGGTTGCGCCACCATTCGCGCAGCCCTTCACTGCCGCCGTCGGCCAGCGCTTTATCCATCAGGCCAATCCAGGCCAGCTGTTCCAGCGCGGCGCGGTGCTCTTCATCGCCGACGTTAGCTTTCGCCATCGACGGAATGATGTCCAGCAGCGACTGCCAGGCGCCGGTGCGGGTGTATGCCTGTTCGGCGAGGCGCAGCACTTCCGGATGACGCGGAGTAATTTCCAGCAGCTTATCGATGCCATGGCGCGCGGCGTGATTTTCATTACGTGCCAGCTGCAGGCGAACGCGGGTGATTTCCACCGGGATCAGGTCATCGCCCGCCAGCTCGGTGGCGCGCTCCAGGTGCTGGTTAGCCCGCGCTTCATCGCCGCGCTGCTGGGCCGCTTCCGCCGCCAGCAGATAGTTCACCACCGGCTGTTCGGCGTGATCGGCATTTTTCGCCATCAGTTTTTCAACCTGTTGGTAATCACCTTCCGCCAGCTTGAGTAGCGCCTGCTCGGTTTGCTTACGCGCGCGACGGCGTTTACGGCCGACAAACCAGCCGCGCGTATGCGCCCCGGTGCGGAAAATGCGGCGCAGCAGCCATTCAATGGCGAACAGCACCACCATGGCGAGGATCAGGATGATCACCAGCCCGGTCACGCTGGTCTCGATATTGTAATCATCGGTCTGGATCAGGACGTAGCCCTGATGCCCTGCGATCATCGGGCCAAGCACGATCCCGGCGATCAACAGTGCGAAGAGTAAAAGAATTTTCAGCATGAGTTACTCTCCTTGCGGCGCAGCAGGGGCGGCCGGTGCAGCAGGCGCGGGTGAGGGCGCACTGCTCGCGGTGACGGCGGGCTGCGCCATCAGGTTGCGCACCCGGGTCTGCATCAGTTTTTCCAGCAACGCCTGGCTCTGCAGCGTTTCCGGTACCGTCATGGTAATGCTTTGCTGACTGAGTTTATCCACCTCGTCGAGGAAGGCTTTGGTGGTCGCGTCATCGGTATCGTAGTAGGCGCGTACCCAGGTCGAGACGTTATCCAGTGACTGTTTCCAGGTCTCTTCCTGATGGCGCGGCACCGCTTGCGCGGCGACCAGCAGGCGGGAGCGAATATTTTCCCGCAGGTAGATATCCTGATTCGGCGCCAGCAGCGGGACTGCCGTTTCATCACGGCGGCGCACGGTGATAAAGCTGTCCATAAAGTTCTGCCAGCTTTTCTGCAGATTGACGCGCCATTCGCTGATAGAGCTGGAGAGCTCATCGCTATCAGAATCCATCGGCGAATCGTCATCGTTATTATCGGCCAGCCGCAGGTTGTCGATTTGGTTTGCCAGCTGATTAACCTTGAGAATAATGCCGTCGTAATCCACCTGACTCACTGCGGAGAGGGTGGCGATATCATCGGTGATGGCCCGGCGGGCGCCGATCAGGCTGGGGTCGTTCATGTCGGCGAGGCTGGCGTCGGCGCTTTTCAGCAGCGCGGCGGCGGTGGTGACATCCTGATCGCTCCACAGCTTACGTCCCGCCAGCTTGACGAGGAAGTCGGCCTGGGCCAGCAGCCAGGTTTTGGCATCGCTGCCGGAGATCACGGCGACTTTCTGCTGCAACTCATCAAGCTGTTTAGTCAGGGTTTCCTGCTCGTGTTTGGCCTGGCTCAGCTGGTCGGCCTGCTGTTTGATAATGCCTTCCAGTTCGCTCTTTTGGCTATCCTGCGCTTTTTGCAGTGCCGCAAGCTGGCTTGATAACTCAGACGTGGTTGCGTTTTGCCGCGTGACCTGCTGTTTGTTCAGGCCATACAGGCCGATGCCGGCGGCTATCGCAATGGCGATAGCGATCGCACTGAGCGCCAGGCTGGTTTTGTTGCCAGCCTTGTTCTTATCATTGTTTTCTGGCTGTGGTGTGGTTTCCACGGCCTCCCTGGTCTCTTCAACCACGGCGGATTGATTTTGTTGTTCCGTCATTATGGCTTCCAATGTTGAGAGTTATTGTAATGCGCGTAGCAGCGCATCGTTGTCAGCGTTATCGGCAACCTGAATCTCCTGCCAGCCCAGTTCCCGGGCCTGAAGGGCCAGACGTTCGCTGACAACGACAAGGCGGCAGTGCAGGAGCCACTGTTCGCGATACCATTGCGGTATCAGCGACCACAGCTGCTGCAGCATCTCGCCGCTGGTGACCACCAGCGTGGTGACCCCGCGAGACTGCCAGCGCATCGCTTCTTCTGCGCCATCGTAATGTTTTGCACTACGTTGATAACATTCACAAAATGTGACCCTGGCGCCGCGTTCAGCCAGCGTGGCGCCTAAGAGTTCCCGCCCACCATTGCCGCGTAAGATCAGCGCATTTTTCCCGGCAATGTTTTGTAATTCAGGTAATTGTAGCAAGACTTCGCTAATTTCCCGATCTAACGGATAACGGATGTGCTGCCCGCTGACCGTATGCAAGGCCAGCGCCGTCGTTCGGCCAATGGCAAAATAGTGCGGAGAAGTGGGCCAGGGCAGGCCCTGCTGCTGCAGACGGGCATGGGCGAATTCCACCGCATGCTGGGATAGCGCAAACAGCAGGTCGTCGGACCCCAGATGGGCAAGATGGTCGCCCAGCACGGGAAGCTCCCGGCCAGGCGTAAATTCTATCAGCGGAAAGCTCCAGGCCACGCGTCCCATGGCCCGCAGACGGCTGACCAGCGCTTCCCCTTGCGGGAGTGGACGAGTGACCAGGATGCTCATCGTGGGGCTTCTCCATCATAAACTGCCGCGAGAATGTCGCGGGCGCCGTTATCCAGGAGCTCTTCCGCCAGCGAGATGCCGAGCGCTTCGGCCTGCTCTGCTGGCCCGCGCCGTTCGCCGCGTACCATCTGCGAACCATCCGGGGCGCCAACCAGCGCCCGCAGCCACAGTTCGCCGTTGACGAGTTCCGCATAGCTGCCAATTGGCACCTGACAACCGCCTTCGAGGCGGGTGTTCATCGCCCGTTCGGCGCGCACGCGTACCGCGGTTTCCGCATGGTTGAGGGGCGCTAACAGCGCCTGGGTCCATGCATCGTCAAGACGGCATTCGATACCCACCGCGCCCTGGCCGACGGCCGGCAGGGATTGCTCAGGCGACAGCGGTTGGCGAATTCGCGCCTCCAGTTGCAGGCGCTTCAGCCCGGCGGCGGCAAGGATAATGGCGTCATACTCGCCGTTATCGAGTTTGCCCAATCGGGTGCCAACGTTGCCGCGCAGGGAGCGGATCACCAGATCGGGGCGTTCGGCGGCGAGTTGGCACTGGCGACGTAAACTTGACGTGCCAACGATGCTGCCAGCCGGCAGTTCGTCAATTGAGGCATAGTGATTGGAAACAAACGCGTCGCGCGGATCGTCGCGCTCGCAGATGGTGACCAACCCCAGCCCCTCAGGGAATTCCACCGGGACATCTTTCATCGAATGGACGGCGATATCGGCCCGCCCTTCGAGCATGGCGAGCTCTAACTCTTTCACAAATAAGCCCTTGCCGCCCACTTTTGCCAGGGGCGTATCAAGGATGACATCACCGCGCGTGACCATCGGCACCAGCTCGACGTTCAGTCCAGGATGCGCTTGTTCCAGGCGTGCTTTAACATACTGCGCCTGCCATAGGGCAAGCGGGCTTTGCCGTGTGGCAATTTTCAAAACTTTGTCTAACATGCTTGTTACCGTCATTGTCGACCACTATCCATCCTAACATTGTTGTCTTACGGATGTTAGTTTTCACGGTTTATGTGGGAGATGGCTCCGGCCGACTCTTTTTTAACCTTTCATGCGCGTGGCGGTTGCCGGAGGCGTAGTGAGGAATTTACAGGTAATAAACGGTGCTACACTTGTATGTAGCGCATCTTTCTTTACGGTCAATGAGCAAGGTGTTAAATTGATCACGTTTTAAACCATTTGTCCGTCCGCTGCTCATCACAACCACACCGACGACGAATGGTGACGGTTTTTGTTGAAATACTGAAATCCTCCGTACTATTGTACTTCGGGTTTTTGAACATCAGGCGATATGTCTTGTACCTCTATATTGAGACACTGAAACAGAGACTGGATGCCATCAACCAATTGCGCGTGGATCGCGCGCTTGCTGCCATGGGACCCGCTTTCCAGCAGGTTTACAGTCTACTGCCAACGTTACTACATTATCATCACCCGCTGATGCCGGGTTACCTTGACGGTAACGTTCCCCGTGGCATTTGCCTCTACACGCCTGATGAAACCCAACGCCACTATCTTGAAGAACTGGAACTGCATCGCGGCATGCAGACCCAGGAGCCGCCGAAAGGCGAGTTGCCGATCACCGGCGTCTACTCGATGGGCAGTACTTCCTCCGTTGGTCAAAGCTGTTCTTCCGATCTTGATATCTGGGTATGTCACCAGGCCTGGCTGGATAGCGAAGAGCGCCAGCTGCTGCAGCGAAAATGCAGCCTGCTTGAGAGCTGGGCGGCATCGCTCGGCGTGGAAGTCAGCTTCTTCCTGATCGACGAAAACCGCTTCCGTCATAATGAAAGTGGTAGCCTCGGCGGCGAAGACTGCGGTTCGACTCAGCATATCCTGTTGCTCGATGAGTTCTATCGCACCGCGGTGCGTCTCGCCGGCAAGCGTATTCTGTGGAATATGGTGCCGTGCGATGAAGAAGAGCATTACGATGATTACGTCATGGGGCTGTATGCCCAGGGCGTGCTGACGCCTAACGAATGGCTCGATCTCGGCGGCCTCAGTTCACTGTCGGCGGAAGAGTACTTCGGCGCCAGCCTGTGGCAGCTGTATAAGAGTATCGACTCCCCCTATAAAGCAGTGCTGAAAACGCTGCTGCTGGAAGCCTACTCCTGGGAATATCCCAATAACCGCCTGTTGGCGAAAGATATCAAACAGCGTCTACACGACGGCGAGATTGTCTCCTTCGGCCTCGACCCGTACTGCATGATGCTGGAGCGCGTGACTACCTATCTGCAGGCCATCGAAGATGAAACCCGCCTCGACCTGGTGCGCCGCTGCTTCTATCTGAAAGTCTGTGAAAAACTCAGCCGCGAACGCGCCTGTGTCGGCTGGCGTCGCGAAGTCGTCAGCCAGCTGGTGAATGCCTGGGGCTGGGACGAAAAGCGTCTAATGATGCTCGACAATCGCGCCAACTGGAAAATCGATGAAGTGCGCAAGGCGCACAACGAACTGCTCGACGCCATGATGCAGAGCTATCGTAATCTGATCCGCTTCGCGCGGCGCAATAACCTTAGCGTCTCCGCCAGTCCGCAGGATATTGGCGTGCTGACGCGTAAGCTGTATGCGGCTTTTGAAGCGCTGCCGGGGAAAGTGACGCTGGTGAACCCGCAAATTTCGCCGGATCTGTCGGAACCGAACCTGACCTTTATCCACGTGCCGCCGGGCCGCGCCAACCGTACCGGTTGGTATCTGTATAACCGCGCGCCGGATATGGAATCGATCATCAGCCATCAGCCGCTGGAATATAACCGTTATCTTAATAAGCTGGTGGCCTGGGCCTGGTTTAACGGCCTGCTGACCTCACGCACCCGCCTGTTTATTAAGGGCAACGGCATCGTCGATCTGGCGAAGCTGCAGGAGATGGTGGCCGACGTGTCGCACCATTTCCCACTGCGCCTGCCGGCGCCGACGCCAAAAGCGCTGTACAGCCCGTGCGAAATCCGCCATCTGGCGATTATCGTCAACCTCGAATATGACCCGACCGCGGCTTTCCGCAACCAGGTGGTGCACTTCGATTTCCGTAAGCTGGATGTTTTCAGCTTTGGCGAAGAGCAAAAATGCCTGATCGGCAGCGTCGACCTGCTGTATCGCAACTCGTGGAACGAAGTGCGTACGCTGCACTTTAACGGCGAGCAGGCGATGATCGAAGCGCTGAAGACGATTCTCGGCAAAATGCATCAGGACGCCGCGCCGCCGGACAGCGTGGAGGTGTTCTGCTATAGCCAGCACCTGCGCGGCCTGATCCGTACCCGCGTGCAGCAGATGATCTCCGAATGCATCGAACTGCGTCTCTCCAGTACCCGCCAGGATACCGGGCGCTTCAAAGCGCTGCGCGTCTCCGGCCAGACCTGGGGGCTGTTCTTCGAGCGTCTTAACGTTTCGGTGCAGAAGCTGGAAAACGCCATTGAGTTCTACGGCGCTATCTCGCACAACAAGCTTCATGGCCTGTCGGTACAGGTGGAAACCAATCACGTTAAGCTGCCGGCGGTAGTGGACGGCTTCGCCAGCGAAGGGATTATTCAGTTCTTCTTTGAAGACGCGGATAACAATGACAGCGGCTTTAACATCTATATTCTTGATGAGAGCAACCGCGCGGAGGTGTATCACCACTGCGAGGGCAGCAAAGAGGAGCTGGTGCGCGACGTCAGCCGCTTCTATTCATCATCGCACGATCGTTTCACCTACGGCTCCAGCTTTATCAACTTCAACCTGCCGCAGTTCTATCAGATTGTCGAGGTAGACGGGCGCACCCAGGTGATCCCATTCCGCACCCAGGCGATTGCCGCTGCGATACCCACCAGCCAGGACGTTACCGCCTCGCCGGTACTGCAGCAGCGCTACTCGTAGATTTGGCCCGGATAAGGCGTGAGCCGCTATCCGGAGATATGCCCTGCTGGCGCTGCGCTTAGCAGGGCTACGGTTCTATGTCGTCAGGTAGCCCGGATAAGGCGCGAAGCGCCGCCATCCGGGAAACACGTCATTAACGGAAGCTCACCGTCTCACCGGCCTGATTGCTCGCCGCCTGCTCCAGCAAATCCCAGAAGGTCTCGCCGCTACGATCGCAGATCCACTCGTCGCCTTTGAGATCGAAGTGATAGCCGCCCTGTTTGGTGGCCAGCCACACCTGGTGCAGCGGCTCCTGACGGTTAATAATAATTTTGCTGCCGTTTTCAAAGCTGATGGTCAGTACGCCGCCGTTGATTTCGCAGTCGATGTCGCTGTCGCCGTCCCAGTCGTCCAGACGTTCTTCGATGGTCATCCACAGGCTATCGGCCAGGCGATGGAATTCACTGTCGTTCATGGTTATATACCCTAAATAATTCGAGTTGCAGGAAGGCGGCGACGCAGGGAGTCCCAGGAGCTTACTCCAGTAAGTGACTGGGGCGAGCGAGGAAAGCCAACGTACATGCAGCTTGAATTATAACGGGTATAGCCTGCTTTTTTGAAGATGGCGGCAGCATAGCGCGAAACAAAAGCGCGCGCAGTCGGATGCTAAACGCTTGCTTTTACGTCTTCTCCTGCGATGATAGAAAGCAGAAAGAATGAATCACGGGCAACTATCAATGAAAAACGTTTTTCCTACGCTTGCCGTTTTGTTTGCGATCTTCAGCCTGACCGGCTGCGGTCTGAAAGGGCCTCTTTATTTCCCGCCGGCGGACAAAACCGCGCCGCCGCCGACCAAACCGGTTAACCCAGGCATTCAGAGCGCAACGCCGGATCGTAACGATCGTGGCGATACCGGTGGTCCGAGCCAGGTCAATTACTAACGATAACGTTCTGTTCCGCGCAACTGGAGTAGATGATGCAGTTCTCTAAAATGCATGGCCTTGGCAACGATTTTATGGTCGTTGACGCGGTAACGCAGAATGTTTTTTTCTCGCCGGAGCTGATTCGCCGCCTGGCGGATCGCCACCTTGGCGTCGGGTTCGATCAATTGTTGGTCGTCGAGCCGCCCTACGATCCCGATCTGGATTTCCATTACCGGATCTTTAACGCCGACGGCAGCGAAGTGTCGCAGTGCGGCAACGGCGCGCGCTGTTTTGCCCGCTTTGTCCGGCTGAAAGGCCTGACCAATAAACGTGATATCCGCGTGAGTACGGCCAACGGGCGTATGGTATTAAGCGTAACGGAAGACGATCTGGTGCGGGTGAATATGGGCGAGCCCAACTTTGAGCCGTCCCAGGTGCCGTTCCGCGCCAACAAAGCGGAAAAGACCTATATCATGCGTGCCGCCGAGCAGACAGTATTGTGCGGCGTGGTTTCCATGGGGAACCCGCACTGCGTCATCCAGGTGGATGACGTGGATACGGCGGCCGTGGAAACGCTGGGCCCGGTGATGGAAAGCCACGAGCGTTTTCCGGAGCGCGCCAATATCGGCTTTATGCAGGTGGTCGGCCGGTCCCATATCCGTCTGCGCGTCTACGAGCGCGGGGCGGGTGAAACCCAGGCCTGCGGCAGCGGCGCCTGCGCCGCGGTGGCGGTGGGGATCCAGCAGGGGCTGCTGGCTGAAACAGTACGTGTGGAATTACCCGGCGGTCGTCTTGATATCGCCTGGAAAGGCCCGGGCCAGCCGCTGTTTATGACCGGCCCGGCGGCCCATGTCTATGATGGATTTATTCATTTATGAAACCAATCGGGGAAGAACAGCAGGAGGTTGCCAGCGCGTTGAACGATCGTGCGGTGGTGGACTATCTGTTGCAACATCCTGAATTTTTTATTCGTAATGCCGCCCAGGTCGAACATATCCGCGTCCCGCATCCGGTCCGCGGTTCGATTTCGCTGGTGGAGTGGCACATGATGCGGGCGCGTAACCATATTCATGTGCTGGAAGAGAATATGTCGCTGCTGATGGAGCAGGCGGTCACCAATGAAAGCCTGTTCCAGCGCCTGCTGCAGCTACAAACGCGGCTGGCGGCTGCGGAGAGCCTCGACGATATGCTCAACCGCCTTCATCGCTGGGCTCGCGAGCTGGGGCTGGCCGGCGCTACGGTGCGCCTGTTCCCTGACAGCTGGCGCCTCGGCGCGCCATCGAAGTTTACCCATCTGGCGTTAAACCGGCAGGCGTTTGAGCCGATCCGTATTCAACGTCTGGGCCAGGCGCGCCACTATCTTGGGCCGCTGAACGGTCCGGAGCTGCTGGTGGTGCTACCGGAAGCGAAGGCCATTGGATCCGTGGCGATGTCGATGCTGGGCGGTGATAACGCTCCGGGCGTGATGCTCTTTAGCAGCCGCGATGCGCAGCATTATCAGTCAGGGCAGGGGACGCAGTTGCTGCAGGAAATTGCGCAGATGCTCCCTGGCCTGCTGGAGCGCTGGATTGAACGCGCATGACCGACTCTCCGCTGTTCGCCTGCGTCGACCGCTTCCTGCGCTATCTCGGCGTTGAGCGTCAGCTTAGCCCGATTACGCTGACTAACTACCAGCGTCAGCTGGACGCGTTGATCGCCCTGGCGGATGAGGCTGGGCTGAAAAGCTGGCAGCAGTGCGATGCCGCTCAGGTGCGTAGCTTTGCGGTTCGCAGCCGCCGTGCGGGTTTAGGCCCGGCGAGCCTGGCGCTGCGGCTTTCCGCCCTGCGCAGTTTCTTTGACTGGATGGTCAGTCAGGGCGAGCTGGCCGCGAACCCAGCGAAGGGGATTGCGGCGCCGAAAATTCCCCGCCACTTGCCGAAAAATATTGACGTCGATGACGTCAATCGGCTGCTGGATATCGACCTCAACGACCCACTCGCGGTGCGCGACCGGGCGATGCTGGAAGTGATGTACGGCGCAGGTCTGCGTCTGTCCGAGTTGGTCAACCTTGATATTAAGCACCTCGACCTTGAAAGTGGAGAGGTTTGGGTGATGGGCAAAGGCAGCAAAGAACGTCGTTTGCCGATCGGTCGCAACGCGGTGGCGTGGATTGAGCACTGGCTGGATTTGCGCGGCCTGTTCGGCACTGACGACGACGCGCTGTTTTTGTCGAAGCTGGGTAAGCGCATTTCGGCTCGTAACGTGCAGAAGCGGTTTGCCGAGTGGGGGATTAAACAGGGGCTGAACAGCCATGTGCACCCGCACAAGCTGCGCCACTCCTTTGCCACCCATATGCTGGAGTCCAGCGGCGATCTGCGCGGCGTGCAGGAGCTGCTGGGCCATGCTAACCTCTCCACCACTCAAATCTATACCCATCTTGACTTTCAACACCTTGCCTCGGTGTACGATGCCGCGCATCCGCGCGCTAAACGGGGGAAATAATGCGTTTTTACCGACCTCTGGGCCCGATCTCCGCGCTGACGTTTGACCTGGACGACACCCTTTATGATAACCGCCCGGTGATTGACCGGACGATGCACGAATCGCTGGCCTTTGTGCGCAATTACCATCCGTCGCTCAGCCAGTTTGACGCCCATGAGCTTAACCAGCTGCGCCAGACGCTGCTGGCTTCCGAGCCTGAGATCTACCACGACGTCACTCTCTGGCGCCACCGCGCGCTGGAGTTAGGGATGCGTAACGCCGGACTCTCCGCCGAAGCGGCGAAAGCGGGCGCTGAGGCGGCGATGGAAAACTTCGCGCACTGGCGCAGTCGGGTCGATGTTCCGCAGGAGACCCACGATACGCTGGCGAAGCTGGCACAGAAGTGGCCGCTGGTGGCCATCACCAATGGTAACGCCCGCCCGGAGCTGTTCGGCCTGAGCGACTATTTCCGCTTCGTGTTGCGTGCCGGTCCGGATGGTCGTTCCAAGCCATTTGCCGATATGTACCACCTGGCGGCGGAGCGTCTGGATTTACCGCTCGGGCACATTCTGCACGTCGGCGATGATCTGACGACCGACGTTGCCGGTTCGCTGCGCTGCGGGATGCAGGCCTGCTGGATCAAACCGCAAGGCGCGGACCTGATGCACACCGCGGACAGCCGCCTGCTGCCGCATATTGAAATTTCACGGTTGGCATCTCTGACCTCGCTGATATAATCACCAGTCACTCTGTATATATTAACAGGGGTTCGTGGAACCCCTTCTCTTCCGGCGGTGCCAATGGACGTTTCTTACCTGCTCGACAGCCTTAATGACAAACAGCGTGAAGCCGTAGCCGCTTCGCGCACCAATATGCTGGTTCTGGCAGGGGCGGGCAGTGGCAAGACGCGCGTTCTGGTGCACCGTATCGCCTGGCTGCTGAGCGTGGAGAACTGCTCGCCGTACTCAATTATGGCGGTGACCTTTACCAACAAAGCGGCGGCGGAAATGCGCCACCGTATCGGCCAGCTGATGGGCACTACCCAGGGCGGCATGTGGGTGGGCACCTTCCACGGCCTGGCGCACCGCCTGCTGCGTGCGCACCATCTGGACGCCAATCTACCGCAGGATTTCCAAATCCTCGATAGCGAAGACCAGCTGCGTCTGCTGAAGCGTCTGATTAAGGCGATGAACCTGGACGAGAAACAATGGCCGCCGCGTCAGGCGATGTGGTACATCAACAGCCAGAAAGATGAAGGGCTGCGCCCGCATCACATTCAGAGCTACGGCAACCCGGTGGAGCAGACCTGGCAGAAGGTCTATCAGGCCTACCAGGAAGCCTGCGACCGCGCCGGGCTGGTGGATTTCGCTGAGCTGCTGCTGCGTGCGCACGAGCTATGGCTGAACAAGCCGCATATCCTGCAGCACTACCGTGAGCGTTTCACCAATATCCTCGTCGATGAATTCCAGGACACCAACAACATCCAGTACGCCTGGATCCGCCTGCTGGCGGGCGATACCGGCAAGGTGATGATCGTCGGCGATGATGACCAGTCGATTTACGGCTGGCGCGGTGCGCAGGTTGAGAACATTCAGCGCTTCCTCAACGACTTCCCCGGCGCGGAAACTATTCGCCTGGAGCAGAACTATCGTTCAACCAGCAATATTCTTAGTGCTGCCAACGCCCTGATTGAAAACAACAACGGGCGCCTGGGCAAGAAACTGTGGACCGACGGCGCCGACGGCGAGCCGATTTCGCTGTACTGCGCCTTCAACGATCTCGATGAAGCGCGCTTCGTGGTGAACCGAATTAAAACCTGGCAGGAGAACGGCGGTGCGCTGGAGCAATGCGCCATTCTCTATCGCAGTAACGCCCAGTCGCGCGTGCTGGAAGAAGCGCTGCTGCAGGCCAGCATGCCGTATCGTATCTACGGCGGTATGCGCTTCTTCGAACGTCAGGAAATCAAAGATGCACTCTCTTATCTGCGCCTGATTGCCAACCGTAACGACGATGCAGCGTTTGAGCGGGTGGTCAATACGCCGACTCGCGGCATCGGCGATCGCACGCTCGACGTGGTGCGCCAGACGTCGCGCGATCGTCAGCTGACGCTATGGCAGGCCTGCCGCGAGCTGCTGAAAGAGAAAGTGCTGGCTGGCCGTGCCGCCAGCGCTCTGCAACGCTTTATGGAGTTGATTGACGCCCTGGCGCAGGAGACCGCCGATATGCCGCTACATGTCCAGACCGATCGGGTGATTAAAGACTCCGGGCTGCGCGCGATGTATGAGCAGGAGAAAGGCGAGAAGGGCCAGACCCGTATTGAAAACTTAGAGGAACTGGTGACGGCGACGCGCCAGTTCAGCTACAACGAAGAAGATGAAGACCTGATGCCGCTGCAGGCGTTCCTCTCCCACGCCGCGCTGGAGGCGGGCGAAGGGCAGGCGGATACCTGGCAGGACGCGGTTCAACTGATGACCCTGCACTCGGCGAAAGGGCTGGAGTTCCCGCAGGTGTTTATCGTCGGCGTCGAAGAAGGGATGTTCCCGAGCCAGATGGCGCTTGATGAAGGTGGCCGTCTGGAAGAAGAGCGTCGTCTGGCCTACGTTGGCGTAACGCGCGCCATGCAGAAGCTGACGCTGACTTACGCCGAAACCCGCCGTCTGTACGGCAAAGAGGTTTATCACCGTCCGTCGCGCTTTATCGGGGAGTTGCCGCAGGAGTGCGTAGAAGAAGTGCGTCTGCGGGCTACGGTGAGCCGCCCGGTAAACCATCAGCGGCTGGGCGCGCCAATTGCCGAGAGCGATACCGGCTACAAGTTAGGTCAGCGGGTGCGTCATCCGAAGTTTGGCGAAGGCACTATTGTCAACCTCGAAGGCAGCGGCGAGCACAGCCGGCTGCAGGTGGCTTTTCAGGGCCAGGGAATCAAATGGCTGGTGGCGGCTTACGCACGGCTTGAGGAAGTGTAACATTAAGAAAAATATCATTATTTTGTAATAATCTGCTACCTTTATACGTTAAGGCGCCTGATTTGCGCTTTCGCGTTCCGTTGCGTGTTGACGCCGATTTTGCGCTGGCGTAACATGCGCGCACGATTACGCTAAGAGGACATTCGCCTTGGACACACCCAGTAGATGCTGGCTCAACTTCCTGTCATTCAGGAACAACTCCTAAGGCTATCCTCTTATGCTGATAGCCTTAGCGGTTGTCAGCGACCTGCCCCATTCCCGTCGCGCTGAGTCAGGCTTAATGGTCTGAAACCCAATTTGTTTCTGTGTGCCCACCGAACTGTCCGATAATTTTTTTGCATTGGGAGTCCCGGTCATGCTGAGCGCATTTCAACTGGAAAACAATCGTTTAACGCGCCTGGAAGCCGATGAGATCAAGCACCTCGCCAGCTCGGTGTGGGTCGATCTGGTCGAGCCTGACGACGATGAGCGAAGCCGCGTGCAGACGGAACTGGGTCAGAACCTGGCGACGCGCCCGGAACTGGAAGATATCGAAGCCTCCGCGCGTTTCTTTGAAGATGAAGATGGGTTACACATCCACTCCTTCTTCTTTTTTGAAGATGCCGAAGATCACGCTGGCAACTCTACCGTGGCGTTTACCATCCGCGAAGGCCGCCTGTTCACGCTGCGCGAGCGCGAACTGCCCGCTTTCCGCTTGTACCGTATGCGCGTGCGTAACCAGACGCTGGTCGACGGTAACGCCTATGAACTGCTACTCGACCTGTTCGAAACCAAAATCGAGCAGCTGGCGGATGAAATTGAAAACATCTACAGCGACCTGGAAAAGCTGAGCCGCGTGATTATGGAAGGCCATCAGGGCGACGAGTACGACGAAGCGCTGTCGACGCTGGCGGAACTGGAAGATATCGGCTGGAAGGTGCGCCTCTGTCTGATGGATACCCAGCGCGCGCTGAACTTCCTCGTGCGTAAGGCGCGCCTGCCGGCAGGCCAGCTGGAGCAGGCGCGGGAGATCCTGCGCGATATCGAATCCCTGCTGCCGCACAACGAATCGCTGTTCCAGAAGGTGAACTTCCTGATGCAGGCGGCGATGGGTTTCATCAATATCGAGCAGAACCGCATCATCAAGATCTTCTCGGTGGTGTCGGTGGTGTTCCTGCCGCCGACCCTGGTGGCGTCCAGCTACGGGATGAACTTTGAATTTATGCCGGAGCTGCACTGGAGCTTCGGCTACCCGGGGGCGATCGTCTTTATGATGCTGGCCGGCCTGGCGCCGTATCTCTACTTCAAGCGTAAAAACTGGCTGTAAAAAAAGGGAGCGTCGGCTCCCTTTTTTACTGACTGAGGGAGGCTTAGCCTCTGCGCAGCCGGCGCTGGGTATACAGCGCATCGACGATAAACACCGCCAGCGCGACCCAGATAAAGCCAAAGGTCACCATTTTATCCTTGCCCGGCACTTCGCCGTAGAACGTCACCGCCAGCAGGAACATCAGTGTCGGACCGATGTACTGGAAGAAACCCAGCGTCGACAGGCGCAGGCGGGTTGCCGCGCCGGTGAAGCACAGCAGGGGAATGGTGGTTACCACGCCCGCGGCCATCAGCAGTAGATTGAGCGACCAGGGGTTTTCCCCCATATGGCTGGTCGGGCTATCGGTGATGCCGAACAGCCAGATTGCCGCCACCGGCAGAAGCCACAGTGTTTCCACCAACATACCGGTCTGCGCGTCGACAGCAATTTTCTTCCGCACCAGGCCGTAAAAGGCAAAGCTGAAGGCCAGTCCAAGGCCGATTATCGGCAGAGAACCAAAGGTCCACAGCTGCACCAGCACGCCGCAAAAGGCGAGGATCACCGCCAGCCACTGCAGGCGACGGAAGCGTTCGCCGAGGAAAATCATGCCTAACAGAATGTTCACCAGCGGGTTAATAAAGTAGCCGAGGCTGGCTTCCAGCATATGGTGGTTATTCACCGCCCAGATGAAGAGCAGCCAGTTGCCGCCGACCAGCACCGCAGAGAGCGCCAGCAGGAAGATCTTGCGCGGCGTCTTCAGCAGCTTTTTCACCTGCAGCCACTGGCGGCTGACGCTGATGAGCGCCACCATGAAGAAGAAGGACCAGATCACGCGATGGGTCAGAATTTCATCGGCGGGAACATAGTAGATAAGTTTGAAGTACGCTGGCGCGATACCCCATATAAAGTAGGCGGCGAGGGCCAGAATGATCCCTAACCGCGTCTGTTTCGCATCCATCGGTAAAATCCATTGCCAAAGAGAGTGATGTTACTCGATTTTGGCCAATCAACCCACCATATAGGTGGCCGTAGCGCTGGCAATATAGACCTGAGCTTCGTTATGCAGTTCCACGCGGGCTACCGCCACTTTATTGCCGGCGCGCAGCAGGCTGCTGGTGGCGGTAAACCGTTCGCCGCGGCCCGGACGCAGGTAGTCCACGCGCAGGTCGATGGTTCCCATGCGGGAGAGGCGCTGACGCAGCTCTTCTTCGTTGATGGTGTCATGGCGGGTGAGGGTGCTACCGACGCAGACCAGACCAGCGGCGACGTCCAGCGCGGAGGCGATCACTCCGCCATGCAAAATACTCTGCGCCCAGTTGCCGACCATCATCGGCTGGTTATTAAAGCTGAGCTGGGCAAACGCTTTTTCATAGCGATCCAGTTCGAGGCCGAGGGCGCGGTTAAACGGCATGTGATAGACGAAAATCTCCCCCACCAGTTTCAGCGCTGCTTCGGCAGTAAGTTCAGACATAACACCGGTTCCATTCGTTAACAAAATGTTGATTTTATGCTTCTAAAATATTGATTTCCACTTTCGGAGCGGATTAAGGGGCAGGTGATTAATAAACAGGTAGAATGGCTTTGGGTTAAACAAAAATAAAAACTATTTATCAGGAGACCAGCATGCGTATCTCTTTGGCCAGCCTGGTGGCGCTGTGCGCGCTACCGGCCGGTGTTATGGCGCAGGATGCGTCGGTTCACGACAAACCTGCCGTGCGCGGCAGCATTATCGCCAACCTGCTCCAGGACCATGATAATCCTTTCCTGCTCTATCCTTATGAGAGCAACTATCTGCTCTAAACATGGACCAGCGACCTCAATAAAGAGGCGATCCGCAGCTATGACTGGGCCGAAAACGCCCGTAAAGATGAAGTGAAATTTCAGCTGAGTCTGGCGTTCCCGCTGTGGCGTGGCATCCTGGGCGATAATTCGCTGCTCGGCGCATCGTACACCCAGAAATCCTGGTGGCAGCTTTCCAACAGCAAAGAGTCGGCGCCGTTTCGCGAAACTAATTACGAACCACAGCTGTTTTTGGGCTTTGCGACTGACTATCGGTTTGCCGGCTGGACGCTGCGCGACATCGAGATGGGGTATAACCACGACTCGAATGGTCGTTCCGACCCTACCTCGCGCAGCTGGAACCGGCTTTACGCCCGCCTGATGGCGCAAAACGGCAACTGGCTGGTGGAAGTGAAGCCCTGGTATGTGGTGGGCAACACCGATGATAACCCGGATATCACCAAATATATGGGCTATTACCGGCTGAAGGTGGGCTACCAGCTGGGCGAGGCGATCCTCAGCGCGCAGGGGCAATATAACTGGAACACCGGCTATGGCGGGGCGGAGCTCGGCGTGAGCTATCCCATTACCAAACATGTTCGCGCCTATACGCAGATCTACAGCGGTTACGGCGAATCGCTTATCGACTACAACTTTAATCAAACGCGCGTCGGCGTCGGGCTAATGCTCAACGATCTGTTTTAATCGTTGCACTCTGGCTCACAGGCGCTGAAAATAGCGCCTGTTTTCTTTTCAGGCAAATGGGGTCAACGTGGCACAGGCGGAAGTATTAAATCAGGAATCGCTGGCGAAGCAGGTTTTACAAGAGACCTTCGGCTACCAGCAGTTCCGTCCTGGCCAGGAAACGATTATCGAGACGGTGCTTGAGGGCCGGGACTGCCTGGTGGTCATGCCGACCGGTGGCGGCAAGTCGCTGTGCTATCAGGTGCCGGCGCTGGTCATGGGCGGTTTGACGGTGGTGGTCTCGCCGCTGATCTCGCTGATGAAGGACCAGGTCGATCAACTGCTTGCCAACGGCGTGGCGGCGGCTTGTCTGAACTCGACGCAAAGCCGTGAGCAGCAGCAGGAAGTGATGGCCGGCTGTCGCAGCGGGCAGGTTCGTCTGCTGTATATCGCGCCGGAACGGTTGATGCTGGATAACTTTCTTGAGCATCTGGCGAACTGGAACCTGGCGATGCTGGCGGTAGACGAAGCGCACTGTATCTCCCAGTGGGGCCATGATTTCCGCCCGGAATATGCCGCGCTGGGCCAGCTGCGCCAGCGGATGCCGCAGATCCCGTTTATGGCATTGACCGCCACCGCCGATGACACCACCCGCCGTGATATCGTCCGTCTGCTCGGGCTTAACGATCCGCTGATTCAGGTCAGCAGCTTCGACCGGCCGAACATCCGCTATATGCTGATGGAGAAATTCAAACCGCTCGATCAACTGATGCGCTACGTTCAGGATCAGCGCGGCAAATCGGGCATCATCTACTGCAACAGCCGCTCGAAAGTGGAAGATACCGCAGCGCGTTTGCAGAGCCGCGGCATCAGCGCAGCGGCTTACCATGCTGGTCTGGAAAACGCCGTCCGCGCCGACGTGCAGGAGAAATTCCAGCGTGACGATCTGCAGATCGTGGTGGCGACGGTGGCCTTCGGGATGGGCATCAACAAGCCGAACGTCCGTTTTGTGGTGCACTTCGATATCCCGCGCAATATTGAATCCTACTATCAGGAAACCGGCCGCGCCGGGCGTGATGGCCTGCCGGCGGAAGCGATGCTGTTTTATGATCCGGCGGATATGGCGTGGCTGCGCCGCTGTCTGGAAGAAAAGCCCGCCGGGCCGCTGCAGGATATCGAGCGGCATAAGCTGAATGCGATGGGGGCGTTTGCCGAAGCGCAAACCTGTCGTCGTCTGGTGCTACTGAACTACTTTGGCGAAGGGCGCCAGGAGCCGTGCGGCAACTGCGATATCTGTCTTGATCCGCCAAAGCAGTACGATGGCTTAATGGATGCACGCAAGGCGCTTTCAACGATTTACCGGGTGAATCAACGTTTCGGGATGGGTTACGTGGTGGAGGTCCTGCGCGGGGCCAACAACCAGCGCATCCGTGACATGGGCCACGATAAGCTGCCGGTTTACGGCATCGGCCGGGAGCAGAGCCACGAACACTGGGTGAGCGTGATCCGCCAACTGATTCATCTTGGGCTGGTGACGCAGAATATTGCTCAGCACTCCGCACTGCAGCTGACCGAAGCCGCACGACCGGTTCTGCGCGGCGAGGTGCCGCTGCAGCTCGCCGTGCCGCGTATCGTGGCGCTGAAGCCGAAGGCGATGCAGAAATCCTTTGGCGGCAATTACGACCGCAAGCTGTTTGCCAAGCTGCGCAAATTGCGTAAAGCGATCGCCGACGAAGAGAATATCCCGCCATACGTGGTCTTCAACGACGCGACGCTGATCGAGATGGCGGAACAGTCGCCACTCACCGCCGGCGAGATGCTCAGCGTCAACGGCGTGGGGACGCGCAAACTTGAGCGTTTCGGTAAAGAATTCATGGCATTGATACGTGCTCATGTCGATGGTGATGATGAGTAGTCAGCCGCGGGAAAAGGTGCCAGAATAGTTTCCCTCTTCACTATTTTCCTGCGAGTTAACTATGCTGATGCTTTTCCTCACCGTGGCGCTGGTGCATATCATTGCGCTGATGAGCCCGGGGCCGGACTTTTTCTTTGTCTCACAAACGGCCATCAGCCGCTCACGCAGAGAGGCGATGATGGGTGTGCTGGGGATCACCTGCGGCGTGATGGTCTGGGCGGGTGTTGCCCTGCTCGGCCTGAACCTGATCCTCGCGCAGATGGCGTGGCTGCATAACATCATTATGGTCGGTGGCGGCCTGTATCTGTGCTGGATGGGCTACCAGATGCTGCGCGGCGCGCTGAAAAAAGAGGCGGTGGCCTCGGCGGAGCCGCAGGTGGAGCTGGCCCGCAGTGGACGCAGCTTCGTGAAGGGATTGCTGACCAATCTGGCGAATCCGAAAGCGATTATCTATTTCGGCTCGGTGTTCTCGCTGTTCGTGGGTGACAGCGTCGGCGCTGGTGCGCGCTGGGGTATTTTCCTGCTGATTATCGTTGAGACGCTGGCCTGGTTTATGGTGGTTGCCAGCCTGTTTGCCCTGCCGGGGATGCGCCGCGGCTATCAGCGGATGGCGAAGTGGATCGATGGTATCGCCGGTACGCTGTTTGCGGGCTTCGGCATCCACCTGATTATCTCGCGTTAATCTGTATGCGGTCCTCCACCCGGACAAACCCGGGTGGAGAGAGTGTCAGTGGCGAAGCCGCTGCAGCTCATCCTCAGCCAGACCGGTCATTTCCATAATGGCTGCGTCATCAGTAATCCTCCATGCTGCGGCACGCGCTGCGCCAGCTTATATTCAGGCGTGACGGGCGGAGGCGAGCAGCGCCCCGACCAGCATAAACAGCGAACCAAAGACTTTGTTCAGTGCCTTCATCTGCTTTGGCCCTTTAATCCACGCTGAAATGCGCTGCGCCAGGGTCGCATAGCCAATCATCACAATGATATCGACGACGATGGTGGTGACACCCAGAACGAGATACTGCATCAGCTGCGGCTGGTGCGGCAGGATAAACTGTGGAAACAGAGCGGCCAGAAAAACAATGCTTTTGGGATTGGTGAGATTCACGAACACCGCGCGCTGGAACAGTTTGCCGCGCGTCTGCGCCTTCGCCAGCGTATTCAGGTCGATGGCCCCAGCCGCCCGCCATTGCTGGATCCCCAGCCAGATCAGGTAGGCTGCACCGGCCCATTTCAGCACTTCAAAGGCCAGCACCGAGCGGGAGAACAGGGTGCCGAGACCGACGCCAACCAGCACGATATGAATAACCAGACCAGTCTGCAAACCGGCAATCGACGCCGCCGCGCCGCGGTAACCGTGGTTAATGGAGGTGGTCATGGTATTAATCGCGCCGGAACCCGGCGACAGGCTGAGAATGATTGATGTCAGCAGGTAGGCGAACCACCACTCAATGGTCATGAGAAACTCCCTGATTGTCTGTTTTTATGCCACAATACGCTATTGTGTCAGCATTGTGTGATACACGGCAAAAAAACGATTTTCAGCGGTTAACAGGGGTGTAAACCCGATGTTTGGGCAGAAAAAGGACTGGGAAACACGAGAAAACGCGTTTGCGGCCTTTAGCATGGGGCCGCTGACGGATTTCTGGCGACAGCGCGAAGAGGCTGAATTTAAAGGCGTCGATGATGTACCGGTACGCTTTGTTCGCTTTTGCGCGCAAAATAACGATCGTCTGGTGCTGATTTGCCCCGGGCGCATTGAAAGCTACGTGAAGTATGCAGAAGTCGCCTACGATCTCTTTCACAGCGGCTTTGACGTGATGATTATTGACCATCGCGGCCAGGGACGCTCGGGCCGCCTGCTCTCTGATACCCACCGCGGACACGTCGTTAACTTCAGCGACTATGTCGATGACCTGGCGGCGCTCTGGCAGCAGCAGGTGGTCCCCGGACACTGGCGAAAACGGTTTATCCTCGCTCACTCTATGGGCGGGGCGATTGCCACGCTTTTTCTGCAACGTTACCAGGCGCATTGCGATGCGATTGCGCTCTGCGCGCCGATGTTCGGAATTATCATTCGGCTTCCGGACTGGATGGTGCGCCATATTCTCGACTGGGCTGAGGGCCATCAGCGCATTCGTGAAGAGTATGCCATCGGCACCGGGCGCTGGCGGGCGCTGCCTTTTGCCGTTAACGTGCTGACGCACAGTCGACAACGCTATCGTCGCAACTTGCGCTTCTATGCCGATGAACCGCGACTGCAGGTCGGCGGCCCTACCTGGCACTGGGTGCGTGAGGGTATGCTTGCCGGCGAGGAAGTATTGGCGAATGTCGAGAAAGATACGGCTCCGACGCTGCTTTTGCAGGCGGAGGAGGAGCGGGTGGTCGATAATCTGATGCACGACCGCTATTGTGAATTACGGGCCACTGCTGGCCATCCCTGTGAGGGCGGTAAGCCGCTCGTCATCAAAGGGGCATACCATGAGATCCTTTTTGAAAAGGACGATATGCGCTCAGTCGCGCTAAATGCCATCGTCGAGTTTTTCAATCGACATACTTAATCCGACGATAACGCTCGTCGCCCTGCTTAGAGGTTAACTTTTTTATGTACCAGGTTGTTGCGTCTGATTTAGACGGCACGCTGCTTTCCCCCGATCATTTCCTGACCCCGTATGCCAAAGAGACGCTGAAGCTGCTGACCGCTCGTGGGATCAATTTCGTCTTCGCCACTGGCCGTCACTACATCGACGTCGGGCAGATCCGCGATAATCTCGGCATCCGGTCGTACATGATCACCTCTAACGGTGCCCGCGTTCACGATAGCGATGGCCAGCAAATCTTCGCCCATAACCTCGACCGCGATATTGCCGCCGACCTGTTTGAGATCGTGCGTAACGACCCGAAAATCGTCACTAACGTCTATCGGGAAGACGAGTGGTATATGAACCGCCATCGTCCGGAAGAGATGCGCTTCTTCAAGGAGGCGGTGTTTAACTACAAGCTTTATGAGCCGGGCGAACTGGATCCGCAGGGGATCAGCAAAGTGTTCTTTACCTGCGAGGATCACGAGCATCTTCTGCCGCTTGAACAGGCGATGAACGCCCGCTGGGGCGATCGCGTGAACGTCAGCTTCTCCACCTTAACCTGCCTGGAAGTCATGGCGGGTGGGGTATCGAAGGGACATGCGCTGGAGGCGGTGGCGAAAATGCTTGGCTACAGTCTTTCCGATTGCATCGCCTTCGGCGACGGCATGAACGACGCCGAGATGCTGTCGATGGCCGGCAAGGGTTGCATCATGGCCAATGCCCATCAGCGGCTGAAGGATCTGCATCCGGAACTGGAAGTAATCGGCAGCAACGCCGACGATGCGGTCCCGCACTACCTGCGTAAGCTATACCTCGACTGAAAAAGATTGACGACTGACTAATTAGTGTTCAGTCGTCAACTTAACTCTTCGCTACAATGCCTGTTCTTTATCCAACGAGACGATCATTGTGGCGCTGTTAATTATCACCACTATCCTGTGGGCCTTTTCTTTTAGCCTGATTGGCGAATACCTGGCCGGTAGCGTCGACAGCTATTTTTCGGTGCTGATGCGTGTGGGCCTGGCGGCGCTGGTGTTCCTGCCTTTCCTGCGCACGCGCGGCCAGTCTCCGCGCACGATCGTGCTCTATATGCTGGTGGGCGCGATGCAGCTTGGCATCATGTATCTGCTGGCTTTCCGCGCCTATCTCTATCTGACGGTCTCGGAATTTCTGCTGTTTACCGTATTTACCCCGCTGTATATCACGCTGATCTACGACCTGCTCAGCGGGCGTAAGCTGCGCTGGGGCTATCTGCTGAGCGCCGCGCTGGCGGTGCTGGGGGCGGCGATTATCCGCTATGACAAAGTCAGCGATCATTTCTGGACCGGGCTGTTACTGGTACAGCTGTCAAATCTTTGCTTCGCCATCGGTATGGTGGGGTATAAGCGTCTGATGGAGGTGCGTCCGATGCCGCAGCACAATGCCTTTGCCTGGTTCTATGTCGGGGCCTTTATCGTGGCGGTGGCGGCGTGGTTTATGCTGGGCAACCCCCAGAAGCTGCCGACCACCACGCTGCAGTGGAGCGTGCTGGTGTGGCTCGGCGTGGTGGCTTCAGGGCTGGGCTACTTTATGTGGAACTATGGCGCCACGCAGGTAGATGCCGGCACGCTGGGGATCATGAATAACGTCCATGTCCCCGCCGGGCTACTGGTTAACCTTGCCATCTGGCAGGAGCAGCCGCACTGGCCGAGCTTTATTAGCGGAGCGTTGGTGATCCTGGCCTCGCTGTGGGTACATCGCCGCTGGGTCGCTCCGCACTCCGGACAAACGGCAGATGATCGCAGGCGTGGTTCCGCGCAGAGCGAATAAACGCTTCAGTAACCGGTTGACGCTGTTCGCCATCGCGGACGGCCGCGTACAGCCGGCTCCATAATCCCTCACCCAGGGTTTTGGTGACCACCAGACCCTGGCGTTCAAAGCTTTCCACCACCCAGTGCGGCAGCGCAGCGATGCCCATCCTTGCGGCCACCATCTGGATCAATAACAGCGTGTTATCGACACTTTTCAGCTGGGGACTGATGCCGGCCGGCTGCAGGAAGTGGCGCCAGATATCGAGGCGCCCGCGCTGCACGGGATAAATCAGCAGCGTTTCCGCGGCCAGGTCCTCTGGCGTAATCAGGGTCTTCATGGCTAGCGGGTGCTCGGGCGCCAGCACCAGACGCACCTCATAATCAAACATCGGCGAGTAGTGCAGACCGCTGCGCGGCAGGATATCGGAGGTCATCACCAGATCCAGTTCGCCCTGCTGCAGCGCAGGCTGCGGGTCGAAGGTCACTCCGGAATGGAAGTCGACCTCCACGTGCGGCCAGCGGGCGCGGAAATTCTCCAGCGCCGGCGTCAGCCACTGAATGCAGCTGTGACATTCGATAGCCAGGCGCAGCCGGGTCTGCTGCGGTTCGTTACAGTCCTGCAGGGCGCGAGCGATCTGCGGCAGCACCTGATTGGCCAACTGCAGAAGAATTTCCCCTTGCGGCGTGAAACGTAGTGGCTGGCTTTTACGCACAAACAAACGGAAGCCAAGGCGCTGTTCCAGATCGCTGAACTGGTGAGACAAGGCGGACTGGGTCTGGTGCAGGGCCGCTGCCGCGCCCGCCAGTGAACCGCTGTTCCGCAACGCTTGCAGCGTTTTCAGATGTTTAATTTCGATCATGAAAGTCCTTCACTTCGCCATGAGCAATTTGCGCTTGAGGAATATACAGTAACTGCCAATTATGGATGTGTAAACATCTGGATGGCTAAAATCCTTCGTCTTTTGAATTTATGGTGCGTTGGCTGCGTTCGCTCACCCCAGTCACTTACTTCAGTAAGCTCCTGGGGATGAGCAAACTTGCCGCCTTCCCTAAATACAAAATCCTTTGGATTAATAATTAATTAGAGGAAGAACACATGACAATTATTAACCACACCCTCGGTTTTCCTCGCGTTGGCCTGCGTCGCGAGCTGAAGAAAGCGCAAGAGAGCTACTGGGCGGGCAATAGCTCCCGTGAAGAACTTCTGGCTGTGGGGCGTGAGCTGCGCGCCCGGCACTGGGAGCAGCAGAAACAGGCGGGCGTTGATCTGCTGCCGGTGGGGGATTTCGCCTGGTACGACCATGTTCTGACTACCAGCCTGCTGCTGGGCAACGTGCCGGCTCGTCATCAGAACAAAGACGGATCCATCGATATCGACACCCTGTTCCGCATTGGCCGCGGCCGCGCGCCGACTGGCGAACCGGCCGCCGCTGCGGAAATGACCAAATGGTTTAACACCAACTATCACTACATGGTGCCGGAGTTCGTGAAGGGCCAGCAGTTCAAACTGACCTGGACCCAACTGCTGGATGAAGTAGACGAAGCGCTGGCGCTGGGCCACAAGATCAAGCCCGTGCTGCTGGGGCCGGTAACGTACCTGTGGCTGGGCAAAGTGAAAGGTGAACCGTTTGACCGTCTGAGCCTGCTGAATGACATCCTGCCGGTTTACCAGCAGGTGCTGGCCGAACTGGCGAAGCGTGGCATCGAGTGGGTGCAGATTGATGAACCGGCGCTGGTGCTGGAGCTGCCGCCAGCGTGGCTGGAGGCCTTTAAACCGGCTTATGACGCCCTGCAGGGCCAGGTGAAGCTGCTGCTGACCACCTATTTTGAAGGCATTAGCGACAATCTCACGACCATTGCTGCGCTACCGGTCCAGGGGCTGCACGTCGATCTGGTGCACGGCAAAGATGATATCGCCGAACTGCATAACCGCCTGCCGGCCGACTGGCTGCTGTCCGCGGGTCTGATCAATGGGCGCAACGTCTGGCGCGCCGATCTCACCGAAAAGTATGCGCAAATTAAAGACCTCGTCGGTAAACGCGACCTCTGGGTCGCGTCATCCTGCTCTCTGCTGCATAGCCCGATCGATCTGAGCGTGGAGACGCGCCTTGATGCGGAAGTGAAGAGCTGGTTCGCCTTCGCGTTGCAGAAATGCGGCGAGCTGGCGCTGCTGCGCGATGCGCTGAACAGCGGCGATACGGCGGCGATTACCGAGTGGAGCGCGCCCATCCAGGCCCGTCGCCATTCGACTCGTGTACACAACGCGGAAGTAGAAAAACGGCTGGCGGCGATCACCGCTCAGGACAGCCAGCGCGCCAGCCCTTATGAAGTTCGCGCTCAGGCACAGCGTCAACGCTTTAACCTGCCGGCATGGCCGACCACCACTATCGGGTCATTCCCGCAGACGACCGAGATCCGCGGCCTGCGCCTGGACTTCAAAAAGGGCAACCTGGATGCCAGTCATTATCGTACCGGGATTGCGGAACATATTAAGCAGGCGATTGTGGAGCAGGAGCGGTTAGGTTTAGACGTACTGGTGCACGGGGAAGCCGAGCGTAACGATATGGTGGAGTATTTCGGCGAACACCTGGACGGTTTCATCTTCACGCAAAACGGCTGGGTACAGAGCTATGGTTCCCGCTGCGTGAAACCGCCTGTGGTGATCGGCGACGTCAGCCGTCCGCAGGCGATCACCGTCGACTGGGCGAAGTACGCGCAGTCGCTGACCGACAAACCGGTGAAAGGGATGCTCACTGGACCGGTGACCATTCTGTGCTGGTCCTTCCCGCGGGAAGATGTCAGCCGTGAAACCATCGCGAAACAGATTGCGCTGGCGCTGCGTGATGAAGTGGCGGATCTGGAGGCGGCGGGGATCGGCATCATCCAGATTGATGAGCCGGCGTTGCGCGAAGGGTTACCGCTGAAGCGCAGCGACTGGGATGCCTATCTGCAGTGGGGTGTGGAAGCCTTCCGCCTTAATGCTGCGGTCGCCAAAGACGACACTCAGATCCACACCCACATGTGCTATTGCGAGTTCAACGACATCATGGACTCCATTGCCGCGCTGGATGCCGACGTGATCACCATTGAAACCTCGCGTTCCGATATGGAACTGCTGGAGTCGTTCGAAGCGTTTGAGTACCCCAATGAAATCGGGCCGGGGGTATATGATATTCACTCGCCGAACGTGCCGAGCGTGGAGTGGATCGAAGCGTTGCTGGCAAAAGCCGCGCAGCGTATCCCGGCGGAGCGGCTGTGGGTTAACCCGGACTGTGGCCTGAAAACTCGCGGCTGGCCGGAAACCCGCGCCGCGCTGGCGAATATGGTGCAAGCGGCACAGAATCTGCGCGAATCCGCCTGATAGTCAGGCGAAAAATAATAAGGAGGCATTTGCCTCCTTTTTTTGCATCGGGTGATTATCCTTTTTTACCGCCATACTGGGCAAACCACGCGAGCATTCGCTGCCAGCCGTCTTTGGCTGACTCTTCATGGTAGCTGGCGCGATAGTCGGCGTTAAAGGCATGATCGGCTTCGGGATAGACCACGATTTCCGCTGTGGCATTCGCCGCCCGCAGCGCCTGACGCATGGTCTCGATGGTGTCCTGTGGAATACTGGCGTCTCTAGCGCCGTACAGACCAAGTACCGGGGCGTTGAGATCGACAGCGATATCTACCGGATGCTTCGGTGAATTCAGCGATTTTTCTCCCACCAGCTTGCCGTACCAGGCCACGCCTGCCTTCAGCTGCGGGTTATGCGCGGCATACAGCCAGGTAATGCGTCCGCCCCAGCAGAAGCCGGTGATTAGCAGACGATGGGCATCGCCGCCGTGGCGCGCCGCCCAGCTGGCGACATGGTCGAGATCCGCCAGCACCTGCGCGTCCGGCACCTTGGTAACCAGCTCTTTGAACAGGGTCGGGATATCGTGGTACTCATTCGGATCGCCCTGACGGAAGTACAATTCAGGCGCAATAGCCAGATAGCCTTCCTGCGCCAGGCGGCGACAAAGATCGCGAATATGTTCATGCACGCCGAAAATTTCCTGTACCACGATAACGATCGGCAGCGGACCGTCGGCATTTTTCGGGCGGGCGTGGTAGGCCGGCATGTTTTCACCTTGGGAGGGAATAGACGTCTCTCCGGCGATAATATGCTCTTCCGGCGTATGAACGGCGGTGGCGGCGTGTGGTGAAGCAGCAGGTGCGAATCCAGGTTGTTTGGTGGTGGTCATGGTATTCTCCGTACCCTTATTTATTAGCGCATCAGTAACTATAGACCCTTTGCCTTTAGTGCGGGCGGTAATAAAGCACAGTGCCTGAAAGCGGCTATCTTTTGTTCTGTGACGATGAATATAACTTGTTAATGTGATGTGTATCACTATTTACTGAAAAACAACTGCAATCATTATTGGTCTTGGTGACTATCATCACAAAAAGATGCCAGGGGCTTCGGTACAGTACCGTTTTGCTTCTGCTGATAATTCGACCCACAGAGGAGTTTTTTATGTCCAAGTCTGATGTTTTTCATCTCGGCCTCACCAAGAACGATTTACAAGGGGCTACGCTGGCTATCGTCCCTGGCGATCCGGAGCGTGTGGAAAAGATCGCCGCGCTGATGGATAAGCCGGTTAAGCTGGCATCCCACCGCGAATTTACCTCCTGGCGCGCGGAGCTGGACGGCAAACCGGTGATCGTCTGTTCTACCGGCATCGGCGGCCCGTCGACTTCTATCGCCGTGGAAGAGCTGGCGCAGCTGGGCGTGCGTACCTTCCTGCGTATCGGCACCACCGGCGCGATTCAACCGCACATTAACGTTGGCGATGTGCTGGTCACGACCGCTTCCGTTCGCCTGGACGGCGCCAGCCTGCACTTTGCGCCGATGGAGTTCCCGGCCGTCGCAGACTTCGCCTGCACCACCGCGCTGGTGGAAGCGGCGAAATCTATTGGTGCCACCACCCATATCGGCGTGACCGCCTCTTCGGATACCTTCTACCCAGGCCAGGAGCGTTACGACACCTTCTCCGGCCGCGTGGTGAGCCGCTTCAAGGGCTCAATGGAAGAGTGGCAGGCAATGGGCGTGATGAACTATGAAATGGAATCCGCCACGCTGCTGACCATGTGCGCGAGCCAGGGCCTGCGTGCCGGGATGGTAGCTGGGGTTATCGTTAACCGTACCCAGCAAGAGATCCCTAACGCCGAAACCATGAAGCAAACCGAAAGCCACGCGGTCAAAATCGTCGTGGAAGCGGCGCGCCGTCTGCTGTAATTCAACACCTTCTCTTTCAGGCCGGATCCTCCGGCCTTTCTTTTTTGCGTCGCTCCTCGCAGGAAATTCCTTTTAAACTGGACGTTTGTACAGCACAATTCTATTTTGTGCCATCAGGTTATCGCAGGGGGCGTCGTGGATCTCTCAATCATTATCAGCGCGGTTATCGCACTGGCTGCCGGGTTAATGGTCGGCTGGCTGGCAACCAAAGCGCGCGCCGACCAAATCCGGGCCGATCTGATCGAGGAGCGGCGAGAGCTGGATATTGAGCTGAGCGCCGCCCGTCAGCAGCTGGTGCAGGAGGCCCACTGGCGTGAGGAGTGCGAGCTGCTGAACAATGAGCTGCGCAGTCTGCGGGATATCAATACCTCGCTGGAGGCTGATCTGCGTGAAGTCACCACCCGGCTCGAATCCACCCAACTGCATGCGGAAGATAAGATCCGTCAGATGGTTAACAGCGAGCAGCGCCTGAGCGAGCAGTTTGAAAACCTCGCCAACCGCATTTTCGAACACAGCAACCGGCGCGTCGATGAGCAAAATCGCCAGAGCCTGCATGGCCTGCTGACCCCGCTGCGCGAACAGCTCGATGGGTTCCGTCGCCAGGTGCAGGAGAGCTTTGGCCAGGAGGCGCGGGAAAGGCACACCCTGGCGCATGAGATCCGCAATCTGCAGCAGCTGAACGCGCAGATGGCGCAGGAGGCGCTGAACCTGACCAAAGCGCTGAAGGGTGATAACAAAACCCAGGGCAACTGGGGGGAAGTCGTTTTAACCCGCGTGCTGGAGGCCTCCGGCCTGCGCGAAGGCTATGAGTACCAGACTCAGGTTAGCATCGAGACCGACAACCGCTCGCGGATGCAGCCGGACGTTATCGTGCGCCTGCCGCAGGGCAAAGACGTCGTTATCGATGCCAAAATGACCCTGGTCGCCTATGAACGCTATTTCAACGCCGAAGACGACTACACCCGCGAAGTCGCGCTGCAGGAACATCTTGCCTCGGTGCGAAACCATATTCGCCTGTTGGGACGCAAGGATTATCAACAGCTGCCGGGCCTGCGATCTCTTGACTACGTGCTGATGTTTATTCCCGTCGAGCCGGCTTTCCTGCTGGCCATCGACCGTCAGCCCGAACTCATCAGCGAGGCGTTGCAAAATAATATCATGCTGGTCAGCCCGACGACGCTGCTGGTAGCCCTGCGTACTATCGCCAATCTGTGGCGCTATGAGCACCAGAGCCGCAACGCGCAGAAGATCGCCGAGCGGGCGGGGCGCCTTTACGACAAAATGCGCCTGTTTGTGGATGATATGTCCGCCATCGGCCAGAGTCTGGATAAGGCGCAAGAGAACTATCGCCAGGCGATGAAAAAGCTCGCTTCCGGGCGCGGGAATCTGCTGGCCCAGGCGGAGGCCTTTCGCGGCCTGGGGGTGGAGGTGAAGCGCGGGATAAATCCTGATTTAGTCGAACAAGCCACTGCCCAGGACGATGAATATCGTCTCGAAGAGGAGGATAACCTCCCGGAAAATGACGCATTTTCACCCGACTCTGCCGAGGCGTTGCATAATCGGGAGGCGGCTCCGCCACGCTGAAACGTATGGGAAATGCGCTGAATCTGATACACTCAGTGAACATTTTCTTGAAAAGCAAGCAGGCATAGAGATGGTTGAGGATTCACAAGAAACGACGCACTTTGGCTTTCAGACGGTCGCTAAAGAGCAGAAACAGGACATGGTGGCGCATGTATTCCATTCTGTCGCGGCAAAGTATGATGTGATGAACGACTTGATGTCGTTCGGTATCCATCGTTTGTGGAAGCGTTTCACCATCGACTGCAGCGGCGTACGTCGCGGGCAGACCGTGCTGGATCTGGCGGGGGGGACCGGCGATTTGACGGCCAAGTTCTCCCGTCTGGTAGGGGAAACCGGTCGCGTCATGCTTGCTGATATCAATGATTCCATGCTCAAAATGGGCCGCGAAAAGCTGCGCAATATCGGCATCGTGGGTAACGTTGAGTATGTTCAGGCCAACGCGGAAGCCCTGCCGTTTGCTGATAACACCTTCGACTGCATCACCATCTCTTTCGGTCTGCGTAACGTGACCGATAAAGAAAAAGCGCTGCGTTCGATGTACCGCGTGCTGAAGCCGGGCGGACGTCTGCTGGTGCTGGAGTTTTCTAAACCGATTATCGAACCGCTCAGCAAAGCCTACGACGCTTACTCCTTCCATATCCTGCCGAAGGTGGGGGAACTGGTGGCAAAAGACGGCGACAGCTATCGCTATCTGGCAGAATCTATCCGTATGCACCCGGATCAGGAAACCCTGAAAGGGATGATGCAGGATGCCGGTTTTGAAAGTGTCGACTATCACAACCTGACGGCGGGTATCGTTGCCTTGCATCGCGGTTACAAGTTCTGACAGGAGGGACGCTATGCCTTTCACACCCCTGGTGACCGCTGGCATTGAAACGGCGCTGAATACTTTTCTCTGGCGCGACAAGGCGCTAAAACCCGCCCGTCAGCGCCTGCTGGGTAAGGTATTGCGAGTTCAACTGCAGGACTTTTCCACCCCGATCGTACTGGCGTTCAGCGAACGCCAGATAGATGTCCTGAGTGCCTGGGAGGGTGAGGCCGACTGCACTGTGATTACCCGGCTCAGCGTGCTGCCCAAACTGCGTAATCGTCAGCAGCTCACGGCGCTTATTCGTAGCGGCGATCTGGAAGTGCAGGGCGATCTGCAAGTGGTGCAGAACATGGTCTCCCTGTGCGATCTGGCGGAGTTCGATCCCGCTGAATTGCTGGCGCCTTATACCGGCGATATCGTGGCTGAAGGTGTCGGCAAAGCCCTCGGCGGCGGCGCTCAGTTTCTACTGAAGGGTGCGCAGCGCCAGCAGCGCTATGTCGCGGAAGCGATCACTGAAGAGTGGCGACTGGCGCCTGGGCCGCTGGAGCTGGCATGGTTTGCGGAAGAAACGACGGCTATTGAACGCGCGCTGGCCGCACTGGAAAAACGGCTGGAAACGCTGGAGGGCAAATGACGCCAGGAGAATTACGGCGCCTGTATTTCATCATCCACACCTTTTTGAGCTACGGGCTCGATGAGCTCATCCCCAAAATTCGTCTCACGCTGCCGCTGCGTATCTGGCGGCGGATGCTGTTCTGGATGCCAAATCGTCATCAAGACCAACCTCTTGGCACCCGTCTCCGCCTGGCGCTTCAGGAGCTGGGGCCGGTGTGGATTAAATTTGGCCAGATGCTTTCCACGCGGCGGGATCTCTTCCCGCCGCAAATCGCCGATCAGCTGGCGCTGTTGCAGGACCGCGTGGCTCCCTTTGAAGGAAAGCTCGCGCAGCAGCAGATAGAGAAAGCGATGGGTGGCCTGCCGGTGGAAGCCTGGTTTGATGATTTCTCCGTAGAGCCGTTAGCCTCGGCGTCCATCGCCCAGGTGCATACCGCGCGTCTGAAAGAGAATGGCAAAGAGGTGGTTATCAAGGTTATCCGCCCGGATATTTTGCCGATCATTAAAGCGGACATGAAGCTCATCTACCGCCTGGCGCGCTGGGTGCCTCGTCTGCTGCCTGACGGCCGTCGTTTGCGTCCGCAGGAGGTGGTCCGCGAGTATGAAAAAACGCTGCTGGACGAGCTGAACCTGTTGCGGGAATCCGCCAACGCCATTCAGCTACGGCGTAATTTCGAAGACAGCCCGATGCTGTATGTGCCGGAGGTTTACCCCGATTACTGCAGCGAAAGCATGATGGTGATGGAGCGCATCTACGGTATCCCGGTGTCCGACGTGGAGGCGCTGGAGGCCCAGGGGACCAATATGCAGCTGCTGGCGGAGCGGGGCGTGCAGGTCTTCTTTACCCAGGTGTTCCGCGACAGCTTTTTCCATGCCGATATGCACCCTGGCAACATATTCGTTAGCTACGAGCACCCGGAAGATCCGCAGTATATCGGCATCGACTGCGGTATTGTCGGCTCGCTGAACAAAGAAGATAAGCGCTATCTGGCGGAAAACTTTATCGCCTTCTTCAACCGCGATTATCGTAAGGTGGCCGAGCTGCACGTGGACTCCGGTTGGGTACCGCCCGATACCAACGTCGAAGAGTTTGAGTTCGCGATCCGCACGGTTTGCGAGCCGATCTTTGAGAAGCCGCTGGCGGAGATCTCCTTCGGTCACGTGCTGCTTAACCTGTTCAACACTGCGCGGCGCTTCAATATGGAAGTCCAGCCGCAGCTCGTTTTGCTGCAGAAGACATTACTTTACGTAGAAGGGGTAGGCCGGCAGCTCTATCCTCAGTTAGACTTGTGGAAAACGGCGAAGCCTTTCCTCGAGTCGTGGATCAAAGATCAGGTCGGCATTCCGGCGCTGGTGCGCGCGTTTAAAGACAAAGCGCCGTTCTGGATCGAAAGAATGCCCGAAATACCTGAGCTGGTGTATCAGAGCCTGCAGCAGAGCAAACAGCTGCAGACCAGCGTCGATACCATCGTGCGGGATATGCATGTGCGTCATGTCCGCCAGGGGCAGTCCCGTTATCTGTTTGGTATAGGCGCGGTTTTATTGCTCAGTGGTACGCTGCTCTTTATCCATCGCCCTGAGTGGGGAATGATGCCCGGCTGGCTGATGGCCGGCGGTATCGTCACCTGGCTGATTGGCTGGCGGAAAACCCACTGATCGGTTCGCCTCTTCATGACGCAGGCTAATTTGCGCAAAATCATGCCAGTCGCCTGACGAAGAGGCGGCTTGCAGGATGGCGTGTATAATGCGTCCACACAAATCATCATCTGTCATAGGGGAACGTGTATGGGTGGTATCAGTATTTGGCAGTTATTAATTGTTGTCGTCATCGTAGTTCTGCTTTTTGGGACGAAGAAGCTGAGCTCACTGGGGTCAGACTTAGGGGCATCGATCAAAGGCTTTAAAAAAGCCATGAGTGATGATGATAAACCCGAAAAGTCGGCGCCAGACGCAGATTTCACGGCGAAAACCATCGCCGATAAACAGGATGATGCAAAAAAAGACGAGACAAAACGCCACGACAAAGAGCAGGTGTAACTCGTGTTCGATATTGGTTTTAGTGAACTACTGCTGGTGTTTGTTATTGGCCTCATTGTTCTGGGGCCACAGCGGCTCCCCGTAGCGGTTAAAACGGTAGTTGGCTGGATCCGTACGCTACGGTCGCTGGCGACCACGGTACAAAATGAGCTGGCCCAGGAGCTAAAACTGCAGGAGTTCCAGGAGAGCCTCAAAAAGGTGGAAAAGGCCAGCCTGAACAACCTGACGCCGGAGCTGAAAGCCTCCATGGATGAACTGCGCGAGGCCGCAGAGTCGATGAAGCGTTCCTATAGCGCCCACGATCCTGAAAAGGCCAGCGACGAAGCCAATACCATCCATAATCCGGTGGTGAAAGGCAGCGAAGCGCAACGGCAGGACGTCACGCCGGCGACGGCAGAGCATCAGGCTAGCGCTCCGGCTCATGCGCCGGAGCCAGTTGTCGATGAGCAACCCGCTTCACCGGCTGACCTTCCGGCAGAGAAAACCCCCGCGACTGCGGCAGCTCCGCATTCTTCCCCCGCATCGAGTGATAAACCGTAAACATGGGCGTAGACGATACTCAACCGTTAATTTCGCATCTGATTGAGCTGCGCAAGCGTCTGCTCAACAGCATCATTGCTATCCTGGTGATCTTCCTGGCGCTGGTCTATTTCGCCAATGATATCTATCAGCTGGTCTCGGCTCCGCTTATCAGCAAGATGCCGGTGGGCGCGACGATGATCGCCACTGATGTCGCTTCACCTTTCTTTACGCCGATAAAGCTGACCTTCATGGTGTCGGTGATCCTGTCAGTGCCGATTATTCTTTATCAGGTATGGGCCTTCGTCGCGCCGGCGCTGTATAAGCACGAGCGCCGGCTGGTGGTGCCCTTACTGGTCTCCAGTACGCTGCTGTTCTATATCGGCATGGCTTTCGCTTATTTTGTCGTGTTTCCGCTGGCGTTCGGCTTCCTGACCCATGCTGCTCCGGAGGGGGTGCTGGTCTCGACCGATATCCGCAGCTATCTCGACTTCGTGATGGCGCTGTTTATGGCGTTCGGGGTCTCTTTTGAGGTACCGGTCGCCATTGTGCTGCTCTGCTGGATGGGCGTTACCACGCCGGAAGAACTGCGCAAAAAACGGCCGTATGTGCTGGTGGGCGCCTTCGTGGTGGGCATGCTGCTGACGCCGCCGGACGTATTCTCGCAGACGCTGCTGGCCATTCCGATGTACTGTCTGTTTGAAGTAGGCGTGTTCTTCGCCCGCTTCTACACCGGGAAGCGCCAGACGCGTGATGACGATGCCGCGGCCGAAGCTGAAGCCGCAGAGCACAGAGAAGAGTAATACCGCCAACCGCCCGTCAGGGCGGTTGTCATATGGGAGCGATCATGTTTGATATCGGCGTTAATCTGACCAGTTCGCAGTTTTCCCGCGACCGTGATGAGGTGGTGGCCCGCGCCCAGGCGGCGGGGGTTCACGGCATGCTGCTGACCGGCACAAATTTGCCGGAGAGCCAGCAGGCGCAGAAACTGGCGAGCCATTATTCCGGCTGCTGGTCCACGGCGGGGGTTCATCCCCATGACGGCAGCAGCTGGACGCCAGCGGTCGCCGAGGCGATTTATACCCTCGCCCGCGAGCCGCAGGTGGTGGCGATAGGTGAGTGCGGTCTGGATTTCAACCGTAATTTCTCCACGCCGCAGGAGCAGGAGGCAGCGTTCAGCGCCCAGTTGGCGCTGGCCGCTGAGCTGTCGATGCCGGTGTTTTTACACTGCCGCGACGCCCACGACCGGTTTCTGGCGCTGCTTAAACCCTGGCTTGAGAAGATCCCGGGCGCGGTGCTGCACTGCTTTACCGGCAGCCGCAGCGAGGTGCAGGAATGTCTGGATCTGGGCCTGTTTATCGGTATTACCGGTTGGGTATGCGATGAGCGGCGGGGACTGGAGCTGCGCGAGCTGCTGCCGGCGATCCCGGCGGAACGTCTGCTGCTGGAGACTGATGCGCCTTATCTGTTGCCGCGCGACCTCAAACCGAAACCGGCCTCGCGGCGTAACGAGCCCGCGTATTTGCCGCATATCCTGGCCAGCGTCGCGACCTGGCGGGGCGAAGAGGCACAATGGCTGGAGGCGCAAACGGACGCAAACGTCAGGACGCTGTTTGGCATCGACGTTAACGACGTTTAGATTTTCTGGAAGTCGGTATTTTTAACGCTCTGCAGGACTTGCTTATTCAGCAGGTTTAACAGCAACATAGAACGTGCTTCACCGTCCGGCTCGGTGAAGATAGCCTGTAAGCCCTCGAACGCGCCGTCGGTGATTAGCACGCTATCGCCCTCATGCGGCGTCTCCGGATCGGTGATGCCTTCTGGTTTGTAGATAGAGAGCTGATGAATCACCGCCGAGGGAACGACAGCGGGCAGGGCGCCAAAGCGCACGAAGTTGTTAACCCCGCGGGTGGCGCTGATGGTAGTGGTATGAATCACCTCTGGATCGAACTCAATAAACAGGTAGTTCGGGAACAGCGGTTCGCTGACCATGGTGCGTTTACCGCGAATGATTTTTTCCAGCGCAATCGTCGGCATCAGGCAGTTAACTGACTGACGTTCAAGATGTTCCTGGGCTCGTTGTAGCTGCCCACGTTTGCAATACAGTAAGTACCAGGCTTGCATAATGACTCATTCCACTTCTAATAACGGCAAGCATAACAAATGGCTGGTGTAATCGCGAAAGCCATTATAATTGAAATCCAAATTTCAGCGTTCTTTCACGCTAATTTAACAAAATTACAGCATCGCGCCGTCGAACACCGTATAATTAGCCGCCTGTAGAGAGGTCTATAACACTTTCATGAAATACCACGATCTTCGCGACTTTCTGACACTCCTGGAACAACAGGGCGAACTAAAACGTATCACTCTGCCGGTCGATCCTCACCTGGAAATCACCGAAATTGCCGACCGGACCCTTCGCGCCGGTGGCCCGGCGCTGCTGTTTGAAAATCCGAAAGGCTATACCATGCCGGTGCTGTGCAACCTGTTCGGTACGCCGCGTCGCGTGGCTTTGGGGATGGGGCAGGAAGAGGTCAGTTCGCTGCGCGAGGTGGGTAAGCTGTTAGCTTTTCTGAAAGAGCCGGAACCGCCAAAAGGCTTCCGCGATCTGTTTGATAAGCTGCCGCAGTTCAAGCAAGTGCTGAATATGCCGACCAAACGCCTGCGCGGCGCGCCCTGCCAGCAAAAAATCATCCAGGGCGATGACGTCGATCTCAACAAAATCCCGATTATGACCTGCTGGCCGGAAGATGCCGCGCCGCTGATCACCTGGGGGCTGACGGTAACCCGTGGTCCACACAAAGAGCGGCAAAATCTGGGTATTTATCGCCAGCAGCTGATCGGCAAAAATAAACTCATCATGCGCTGGCTTTCCCACCGCGGCGGCGCGCTCGATTTCCAGGAGTGGTGCGCGGCGCATCCCGGCGAGCGCTTCCCGGTTTCCGTGGCGCTTGGCGCCGATCCGGCGACCATTCTTGGCGCGGTGACGCCGGTGCCCGATACGCTGTCGGAATATGCTTTCGCAGGCTTGCTGCGCGGCACCAAGACCGAAGTGGTGAAGTGCGTTTCCAATGACCTTGAAGTGCCAGCCAGCGCGGAAATTGTGCTCGAAGGTTACATTGAGGCCGGTGAGATGGCGCCGGAAGGCCCGTATGGCGATCATACTGGCTACTACAATGAAGTGGATAGCTTCCCGGTGTTTACGGTAACCCACATTACCCAGCGCGAAGACGCGATTTATCATTCGACCTATACCGGTCGTCCGCCGGATGAACCTGCGGTGCTGGGCGTGGCGCTGAACGAAGTCTTTGTGCCCATTCTGCAAAAGCAGTTCCCGGAAATCGTCGACTTCTATCTGCCGCCGGAAGGGTGTTCCTACCGCCTGGCGGTGGTGACGATGAAAAAACAGTATGCGGGTCATGCCAAGCGCGTGATGATGGGCGTCTGGTCGTTCCTGCGCCAGTTCATGTATACCAAATTCGTGATCGTTTGCGATGACGATGTCAACGCACGCGACTGGAACGATGTGATTTGGGCGATCACTACCCGTATGGACCCGGCTCGTGATACGGTACTGGTAGAAAATACGCCAATAGATTATCTGGATTTTGCCTCGCCGGTTTCCGGCCTGGGTTCAAAAATGGGGCTGGATGCCACGAATAAATGGCCTGGCGAAACCCAGCGTGAATGGGGTCGTCCAATCAAAAAAGATCCTCAGGTGACGGCGCGCATCGACGCCATCTGGGATGAACTGGCCATCTTTAAATAACAGTAAGCGGGGCTAACGCCGCTGTTTTGCTCTATAGACCCGACAGAGGGGACGCATGACAACCTTAAGCTGTAAAGTGACCTCAGTGGAGGCGATTACCGATACCGTGTATCGCGTTCGATTAGTACCGGAAGCGGCATTCTCTTTCCGCGCTGGCCAGTATCTGATGGTGGTAATGGACGAGCGCGACAAGCGTCCGTTCTCTATGGCTTCCACGCCGTCGGAACACGAGTTTATCGAGCTACATATCGGTGCTTCTGAACTCAATCTGTATGCGATGGCGGTCATGGATCGCATTCTGAAAGAGCGTGAAATTGAGGTTGATATTCCGCATGGCGAAGCGTGGCTGCGCGATGACGAAGATCGTCCGCTGATTCTGATCGCCGGCGGCACCGGTTTCTCTTATGTGCGTTCTATTCTGTTAACCGCGCTGGCGCGTAACCCGGATCGCGATATCGCCATTTATTGGGGCGGCCGCGAGGCTAAGCATCTGTACGATCTGGCCGAGCTGGAAGCGTTAAGCATCAAGCATCCGAATCTGCGCATCGAGCCGGTGGTAGAGCAACCGGAAGAAGGGTGGCGTGGTCGCTCCGGTACGGTACTCACCGCCGTGCTGCAGGATTACGGTACGCTGGCCGAGCATGATATTTACATTGCCGGTCGTTTTGAGATGGCCAAGATTGCCCGCGACCTGTTCTGCAACGAACGCGGCGCGCGCGAAGATCGCCTGTTTGGCGATGCGTTTGCCTTTATCTGAAAAGAAAAAACCCGCCCCTGACAGGCGGGAAGAACGGCAACTAAACCTGCTCTCTTCGCCATTGCAGCCTGTTTCTGGTCGCAATGGCGTTGAGATAACCCTTCGATTAAATCCGCTCAAACACAGTGGCAATACCCTGACCTAAACCGATACACATGGTCGCCAGACCGAACTGCGCGTCTTTGCGTTCCATCTGATTGATCAACGTGGTGCTAATGCGCGCCCCGGAGCAGCCCAGCGGATGTCCGAGCGCGATCGCGCCGCCGTTGAGGTTGATCTTCTCGTCAATCTGCTCCATCAAGCCCAGATCTTTAATACACGGAAGGATCTGCGCGGCAAACGCTTCATTCATTTCAAAGACGTCAATATCGCTGGTGGATAAGCCCGCTTTTTTCAGCGCCAGCTTTGAGGCCGGAACCGGGCCATAACCCATAATTGACGGGTCGCAGCCGACCACCGCCATCGAACGGACGCGGGCGCGTGGCTTCAGCCCCAGCTCGCGGGCGCGGCTTTCGCTCATCAGCAGCATCGCCGCCGCGCCGTCGGAAAGGGCGGAAGAGGTACCCGCCGTTACCGTACCGGTCACCGGATCAAATGCCGGTCTCAGCGCCGCCAGCGCTTCGACGGTGGTTTCCGGGCGGATCACTTCGTCATAGTTAAAAGACTTCAGTACGCCATCGGCATCGTGGCCACCGGTCGGGATAATCTCGGCTTTGAAGGCGCCTGATTGCGTCGCCGCCCAGGCGCGAGTGTGAGAGCGTGCGGCGAACTGATCCTGCATTTCGCGGCTGATGCCGTGTAGACGCGCCAGCATTTCCGCGGTCAGCCCCATCATGCCGGCGGCTTTCGCCACATTACGGCTGAGGCCCGGATGGAAATCAACACCGTGGCTCATTGGCACATGACCCATGTGCTCGACGCCGCCAATCAGGCAGACGCTGGCATCGCCGGTCATGATCATACGGGCCGCATCGTGCAGCGCCTGCATGGAGGAACCGCAAAGGCGGTTAACCGTCGTCGCCGGTACCGAGTGCGGGATTTCTGCCAGCAGCGCGGCGTTACGCGCAATGTTGAAACCCTGCTCCAGCGTTTGTTGCACGCAGCCCCAGTAAATATCGTCAATCGCGCTCGCCTCAAGCGATGGGTTACGCGAAAGCAGGCTACGCATCAGGTGCGCGGAGAGATCTTCCGCACGCACGTTGCGAAAGGCGCCGCCCTTTGAACGGCCCATCGGGGTGCGAATTGCATCGACAATGACAACCTGTTCCATTGTGACTCCTTAAGCCGTTTTCAGAGCGCCAACCGGACGGGCTGGCTCTACCTGGGGATAATACGCTTCGTTATGGCGCGCTTTGTCACGCAGACCGGCTGGCACGTCATACAGCGGGCCAAGGTGCTGGTATTGCTGTGCCATATCGAGATACTTCGCGCTGCCAATGGTGTCCAGCCAGCGGAATGCGCCGCCGTGGAACGGAGGGAAGCCCAGGCCGTATACCAGCGCCATATCCGCTTCCGCCGGGCTGGCGATAATGCCTTCTTCCAGGCAGCGGACGACTTCGTTAACCATCGGGATCATCATGCGAGCGATAATCTCTTCATCGCTGAAATCGCGCTTCGGCTGGCTGACGTCGGCCAGCAGGCTGTCGACTGCGGCATCTTCTTCTTTCTTCGGCTTGCCTTTACTGTCTTCTTTATAACGCCAGAAGCCGAGGCCATTCTTCTGGCCGAAACGGTTGGCGTCAAACAGGGCGTCGATTGCGTCGCGATAATCTTTCTGCATCCGCTGCGGGAAGCCCGCCGCCATGACGGCCTGGGCATGGTGGGCGGTATCGATGCCGACCACGTCCAGCAGATAAGCCGGGCCCATCGGCCAGCCAAACTGTTTTTCCATCACTTTGTCGACTTTGCGGAAATCCGCCCCGTCACGCAGCAGCTGGCTAAAGCCGGCGAAGTAGGGGAACAGCACGCGGTTGACGAAGAAGCCGGGACAATCATTCACCACGATTGGCGTCTTGCCCATTTTGCTGGCCCAGGCCACAACTGTGGCGATGGTCTTATCCGAGGTTTTTTCGCCGCGGATCACTTCAACCAGCGGCATGCGATGCACCGGGTTAAAGAAGTGCATACCGCAGAAGTTTTCCGGGCGCTGCAGCACGCTTGCCAGTTCGCTGATGGGGATTGTAGAGGTGTTAGACGCCAGCACGGTATCTGGGCGTACTTTTGCCTCTGTTTCGGCCAGCACCGCTTTCTTCACTTTCGGGTTTTCCACCACCGCTTCAACAACCACGTCGACGCGATCAAAACCGCTGTATTCCAGGGTTGGCTGAATGGTGCTAATCACCCCGGCCAGTTTCAGACCGTCGATTTTTCCGCGTTCCAGTTGCTTGTTCAGCAGCTTCGCCGCTTCGGTCATGCCAAGGGTCAGCGATTTGTCGCTAATGTCTTTCATCACCACCGGCACGCCTTTCCAGGCCGACTGATATGCGATACCGCCGCCCATAATGCCAGCGCCCAGGACAGCAGCATGCTTCGGCGTCTCGACATCTTTGGTCAACTTTTTCGCTTTCGCTTTGACGTACTGGTCGTTCAGGAAGATACCAACCAGCGCGCGGGCCTCATTGGTATGGGCCAGCGGGACAAAGCTTTTATTTTCCAGCACCAGGGCTTCTTCACGACCAAGACGCGCGGCGGCTTCAATGGTTTTCACCGCGGTGATCGGCGCCGGGTAATGTTTCCCGGCAGTTTGCGCGACCATGCCTTTGGCAATCGTGAAGCTCATGGTGGCTTCAATTTTGCTGAGCTTCAGCGGTTCCAGTTTCGGCTGACGTTTAGCTTTCCAGTCCAGGTCGCCATTAATGGCCTGACGCAGGATCGCCAGCGCGCCATCGCGCAGTTTTTCCGCTGCGACCACGCCATCCACCAGGCCGATTTTCAGCGCTTGATCGGCGCCGACGTCTTTTCCGGCGGCAATAATTTCCAGCGCGCTATCGGCGCCGAGCAGGCGCGGCAGACGCACGGAACCGCCGAAGCCTGGCATAATGCCGAGCTTGGTTTCCGGCAGACCGATACGTAGATCCGGCGTCGCCAGGCGGTAATCGGTCGCCAGGACGCATTCACAACCGCCGCCCAGCGCGTAACCATTGACGGCAGAGATAGTCGGGACGGGAAGATCTTCCAGACGATTGAAAACGCTGTTAGCAAAATGCAACCACTGGCTTAACTGCTCCTCAGGGACCAGGAACAGCGAGAGAAATTCGGTGATATCCGCGCCGACGATAAAAGCCGCTTTTTCAGAGCGCAGCAGCAGGCCTTTGAGATCGTTTTGTTTTTCCAGTACGTCCAGCGCGTGACCGAGGCTGGCTACGGTTGCGGTATCAAGCTTGTTGACCGAACCTGGGGCATCGAACACCAGTTCGGCGATGCCATCTTCCAGCCAGTCGAGGTACAGGGTGTCGCCTTTGTAGAGCATGTCAGTCTCCTGAATCCAGCAATATGATCTGGTCATACCAGATGAAACGGAGTGTGGAATTTATGTTAAAGAATTGCAAATTACTCTTTAAATAATTGCTGGTCGGATCACATCCGGCGGAAATCACCCGCACGCAGGGTGATGTGCTAAGATGCGGAGTATCACGATCCCATAAAAGCAAAGGATGAAAGATGGAATCCCTGTCCGCGCTCTATAAAAATCATATTGTTACCCTACAAGAACGTACCCGTGACGTGCTGACCCGTTTTCAAATGGATGCGTTGCTGATTCACTCCGGTGAATTGGTTAACGTCTTCCTTGACGACCATCCGTATCCGTTCAAGGTCAACCCGCAGTTCAAAGCTTGGGTGCCAGTGACCCAGGTGCCTAACTGCTGGCTGCTGGTGGATGGCGTCAACAAACCGAAGCTGTGGTTCTATCTGCCGGTCGATTACTGGCACAACGTCGAGCCGCTGCCAACCTCATTCTGGACCGAAGAGGTTGACGTTATTGCTCTGCCGAAGGCCGATGGTATCGGCAGCCAGCTGCCTGCCGCTCGCGGTAATATCGGCTATATTGGGCCGGTACCGGAGCGCGCGCTGGGGCTGGGTATCGCTGCGGATAAGATCAACCCGAAAGGGGTTATCGATTACCTGCACTACTATCGGGCTTACAAAACGGATTACGAACTGGCCTGCATGCGTGAAGCGCAGAAATCGGCGGTCAATGGCCATCGCGCGGCCTATGAAGCGTTCCAGTCCGGAATGAGCGAATTCGATATCAACCAGGCCTATCTCACCGCCACCGGCCATCGTGATACCGACGTGCCTTACAGCAACATCGTGGCGCTGAATGAGCATGCTTCTGTCCTGCACTACACCAAACTGGATCATCGCGCCCCGGCGGAGATGCGCAGCTTCCTGCTCGACGCCGGTGCAGAATATAACGGCTATGCCGCAGATCTGACGCGAACCTGGGCGGCACACGGCGACAACGACTTTGCCCATCTGATTAAAGACGTTAATGACGAGCAGCTGGCGCTGATTAGCACCATGAAGGCCGGGACCCGTTATGTTGATTACCATATCCAGTTCCATCAGCGCATCGCAAAGCTGCTGCGTAAACATCAGTTAGTCTCCGATATGAGCGAAGAGGCGATGGTGGAGAATGACCTGACCGGGCCGTTTATGCCGCACGGGATTGGCCATCCGCTGGGTCTGCAGGTACATGATGTTGCTGGCTTTATGCAGGATGACACCGGTACGCATCTGGCGGCGCCGTCGAAATATCCGTATCTGCGCTGCACCCGTATTATCGAGCCGCGCATGGTGCTGACCATTGAACCCGGCATCTACTTCATCGAGTCGTTACTGGCGCCGTGGCGTGAAGGCCCGTTCAGCAAGCACTTCAACTGGCAGAAAATTGACGCCATGAAACCGTTTGGCGGGATCCGTATCGAAGATAACGTGGTGGTTCACGAAAACAGCATTGAAAATATGACGCGCGATCTGAAGCTGGCGTAATGGAAAGCTGGTTAATCCCGGCGGCGCCGGTTACCGTCGTTGAGGAGATTAAAAAAAGCCGTTTTATCACGTTGTTGGCGCATACCGACGGCGTGGCGGCGGCTAAAGCCTTTGTCGAGTCCGTCAGAGCGGATCACCCTGATGCCCGTCACCACTGCGTGGCGTGGGTCGCCGGGCCGCCTGATGATTCGCAACAGCTGGGATTTTCTGACGATGGCGAACCGGCGGGGACGGCGGGCAAACCGATGCTGGCGCAGTTGATGGGGTGCGGTGTGGGTGAGATAACCGCTGTCGTCGTGCGTTACTACGGTGGTATCCTGCTGGGCACCGGCGGCCTGGTCAAAGCCTATGGCGGCGGTGTTCATCAGGCGCTGGCGCAGTTGACAACGCAGCGCAAGACGCCGCTAACGGCATATACTTTGCAATGTGAGTATGGGCAACTGGCTGGCGTCGAATCGCTGCTTGCCCAATTCTCCGGGCGCGTAGTCGAAAGCGAATATCTGGCGTCGGTTCGGCTTCGCGTGGCGCTTCCCCGGGCCGAAGTGGCGGCTTTTTCAGCAAAACTGGCTGATTTTAGTCGCGGTTCATTGCAATTACTGAAGATTGACGAATAATCCCCTCTGTTTTTTTGCCTATCAAAGGAAGCGCCAGAGATGCATTTTCGCGCCATAACCCGAATCGTTGGACTGTTGGTCATCTTATTTTCGGGGACGATGATCGTTCCGGGATTAGTGGCCCTGATATATCGCGATGGCGCGGGGCGGGCCTTCACTCAAACCTTTTTTGTTGCGCTGGCGATTGGCTCCATGCTGTGGTGGCCGAATCGTAAGCAAAAAGGCGAACTGAAATCCCGCGAAGGGTTTCTGATCGTGGTGCTGTTCTGGACTGTGCTGGGGAGCGTGGGGGCCTTGCCCTTTATTTTCGCCGAGCAGCCGAACCTGACGGTGACGGATGCCTTCTTCGAGTCATTTTCCGGCCTGACGACGACCGGGGCGACCACGCTGGTGGGGCTGGACTCGTTACCCCATGCAATCCTCTTTTACCGGCAGATGCTGCAGTGGTTCGGTGGTATGGGGATCATTGTGCTGGCGGTGGCGATTCTGCCTATCCTCGGCGTCGGGGGGATGCAGCTCTACCGTGCGGAAATGCCCGGCCCGTTGAAAGACAACAAGATGCGCCCGCGTATCGCCGAGACGGCGAAGACGCTGTGGCTAATCTATGTGTTATTGACGATAGCCTGCGCATTGGCGCTCTGGTTTGCCGGTATGCCGGCCTTCGATGCGATTGGTCATAGCTTTTCCACCATCGCTATCGGTGGTTTCTCGACTCATGATGCCAGCGTCGGCTATTTCAATAGCCCGATGATTAACTCCATCATCGCGATCTTTTTGCTGATCTCTGGCTGTAACTACGGTCTGCATTTTTCATTATTGAGCGGACGCAGCCTGAAGGTGTACTGGCGCGACCCAGAATTTCGGATGTTCATTGGCGTCCAGTTGACGCTGGTCATCATCTGTACGCTGGTGCTATGGCTTCATAACGTGTACGGATCGGTGCTGACGACGCTGAATCAGGCATTTTTCCAGGTGGTGTCGATGGCGACCACCGCGGGGTTCACCACCGATAGCATTGCGCGCTGGCCGTTGTTCCTGCCGGTGCTGCTGCTCTGCTCCGCATTTATCGGCGGCTGCGCCGGGTCCACGGGCGGTGGCTTAAAGGTGATCCGTATCCTGTTGCTGTTCAAGCAGGGCAACCGTGAGCTTAAGCGTCTGGTACACCCGAATGCGGTGTATAGCATCAAGTTAGGTAACCGCGCGCTGCCGGAACGAATTCTTGAAGCTGTGTGGGGTTTCTTCTCCGCCTATGCGCTGGTCTTTATCATTAGTATGCTGGCGATTATTGCCACCGGGGTGGATGACTTCTCTGCCTTCGCCTCCGTAGTGGCGACGTTGAACAACCTCGGGCCTGGGCTTGGCGTTGTCGCGGACAACTTTGCCACCATGAACCCGGTCGCGAAATGGATCCTGATTGCTAATATGCTGTTTGGTCGTCTGGAAGTGTTCACCTTACTGGTGCTCTTTACTCCCACTTTCTGGCGCGAATAACAGGAGTGCTCGTGAAAACTTTAATACTCTTCTCCACCCGCGACGGGCAGACCCGTGAAATCGCTTCGTTTCTGGCCTCCGAGCTAAAAGAGCTGGGCATCGATGCGGATACCTTGAACCTGAATCGTACCGATGTCGTCGAATGGCATCACTACGATCGGGTGGTCATTGGCGCGTCGATTCGCTACGGGCACTTTCATCCGGCGGTAGACCGCTTTGTGAAAAAGCATCTGGTATCATTGCAGGCGCTGCCGGGAGCATTCTTCTCGGTCAACCTGGTAGCCCGTAAACCCGAGAAGCGTACGCCGCAGACCAACAGCTATACGCGTAAGTTTCTGTTGAACTCGCCGTGGCAGCCGCAGAGCTGCGCGGTGTTTGCCGGCGCGCTGCGCTACCCGCGCTACCGCTGGTACGATCGATTTATGATCCGCCTGATTATGAAAATGACCGGAGGCGAAACGGATATCCGGAAAGAGGTGGTCTATACCGACTGGCAACAGGTATCCCGGTTTGCTCGGGAAATCGCTCAAATGGCGAGCAAATAGCGCGTAAAACTCGCGTTGTGGTGGAAAATCGAGCGAACGAAAAGTTTTTTTGAATTTCCCCTTGTCACCTCAGAATTACTCCCTATAATGCGCCTCCACTGACACGGAACAACGGCAAGCAAGCCGCCGGGTCAGCGGGGTTCCGGTGAGAACCTCGCGGAGAAAAGCAAAAATAAATGCTTGACTCTGCAGCGGGAAAGCGTAATATGCACACCCCGCGCCGCAGCGAAAAACGAAGCGGCACTGCTCTTTAACAATTTATCAGACAATCTGTGTGGGCA
>NZ_PIOG01000103.1:0-15721 GCF_002810545.1 Klebsiella sp. A-Nf5
TTGGTTGCGGGGGCCGGATTTGAACCGACGACCTTCGGGTTATGAGCCCGACGAGCTACCAGGCTGCTCCACCCCGCGTCCGTGGAAGCGCACTATACTCCGCTAGCGAGATGTTGCAACCTTTTTTCGACCAAATCGACATTTTTGTAAGAATTGGCTTATAAAACGCCATGTTGTGGTCTTTTTTTACACAAATCTGTGCCATCGATGAGATCGCGCATTTCAATAGCCCCGGCGCTTTGTTATCTTCAACACGCACTAAGGCTTCGCAGCAAAAGATGAGACACCATGAAAGGACGTTGGGCAAAATATGTAGCGACGGGGGCAATGTTGGCCATGCTCGCCGCCTGTTCCTCAAAACCGACCGACCGCGGTCAGCAATATAGCGATGGCAAGTTCACCCAGCCGTTTTCACTGGTAAACCAGCCGGATGCCGTCGGGGCGCCGATCAACGCCGGCGACTTCTCCGAACAGGTTAATCAAATTCGTAACGCCTCGCCGCGCCTCTATAATAGCCAGAGCAACGTCTATAATGCGCTGCAGGAGTGGCTGCGCGCGGGCGGTGACACGCGTACGCTGCGCCAGTTCGGCATTGACGCCTGGCAGATGCAGGGCACCGACAACTATGGCAACGTCCAGTTTACCGGCTACTACACGCCGGTCGTGCAGGCGCGCCACACCCGTCAGGGTGAATTCCAGTACCCCATTTACCGTATGCCGCCGAAACGCGGCAAGCTGCCGTCCCGCGCCAGCATTTATGCCGGCGCGCTGAGCGACAGCTATGTGCTGGCGTACAGCAATTCGCTGATGGATAACTTCATCATGGACGTGCAGGGCAGCGGCTATATCGATTTTGGCGATGGTTCGCCGCTCAACTTCTTTAGCTATGCCGGGAAAAACGGCTGGTCCTACCGGAGTATCGGCAAAGTGCTGATCGACCGTGGGGAAGTCAAGAAAGAAGATATGTCGATGCAGGCGATCCGCGAGTGGGGTGAAAAGCACAGCGAAGCGGAAGTGCGCGAGCTGCTGGAGCAGAACCCGTCGTTTGTGTTCTTTAAACCGCAGTCTTTCGCGCCGGTGAAAGGCGCCAGCGCCGTGCCGCTGATCGGCCGCGCTTCGGTGGCTTCCGACCGGTCGATTATTCCGCCGGGAACCACCTTGCTGGCCGAGGTGCCTCTGCTGGATAATAACGGCAAGTTTAACGGCCAGTACGAACTGCGCCTGATGGTCGCTCTCGACGTCGGCGGGGCCATCAAAGGCCAGCATTTCGACATTTATCAGGGCATTGGGCCTGACGCAGGCCACCGTGCCGGCTGGTATAACCATTATGGCCGCGTATGGGTGCTGAAAAACGCCCCGGGCGCGGGGAGCGTCTTTAGCGGCTAACTCCCCTGGCCATGCCTGTTGACCTGGGCGCCCGGATGACGCCGTTTTACGGCGGCCTCCGGGCGCTGTCATTTTGTTCTGAGGTTCTATGTCTGTTGTAATCAGCGATGCCTGGCGCCAGCGTTTTGGCGGTACGGCACGTTTATATGGTGAAAAAGCGCTGCAATGTTTTGCCGACGCCCACGTCTGCGTGGTCGGGATCGGCGGGGTCGGCTCGTGGGCGGCGGAAGCGCTGGCGCGAACCGGCATCGGGGCGATTACCCTTATTGATATGGATGATGTCTGCGTTACCAACACTAATCGTCAGATCCACGCCCTGAGCGGCAACGTCGGGCTGGCGAAAGCGGAAGTGATGGCGGAACGTATTCGTCTCATCAACCCGGAGTGTCGGGTGACGGTGGTGGATGATTTCGTGACCCCGGAAAACGTGGCCGAATACCTGGGCGCCGGCTTTAGCTATGTCATCGACGCGATCGATAGCGTCCGGCCGAAAGCGGCGCTTATCGCCTGGTGTCGCCGCTACAAAGTGCCGCTGGTCACCACCGGCGGGGCGGGCGGTCAGATTGACCCAACGCAGATCCAGGTCGCTGACCTGGCGAAGACCATCCAGGATCCGCTGGCGGCTAAACTGCGCGAGCGGCTGAAAAGTCAGTTTGGAGTGGTGAAAAACAGTAAAGGTAAGCTCGGCGTGGACTGCGTCTTCTCTACGGAAGCGCTGGTCTACCCGCAAGCGGACGGCAGCGTCTGCGCGATGAAGAGCACGGCGGAAGGGCCGAAGCGGATGGACTGCGCTTCCGGCTTTGGCGCGGCCACCATGGTGACCGCGACCTTTGGCTTCGTCGCGGTATCGCATGCTCTGAAGAAGATGCTGGCGAAAGCGGAGCGGCAGACGACGTAAATTCCCGGGTCGCGGCGCAGGCGCCTTACCCGGTCTACAGGACAATTCCCCGGAGGCGGCGCTGCGCACCTGTCCGGGCGACAAAACTGCATGAGCCCGTAGCCCGGGCAAGGCGCGTCAAGCGCCGCCCCCGGGATGAGCTTAAACCTCAACCTCGCGGGCGGCGGCGAGTACCGCCTCGCTCAGGGCGCTGAGGCCCTGGCTGCGCGAGGCGCTGAGCTGGCCGCGCAGCCCCAGCTCGTCGAACAGCGCCAGCGGATCCTGCGCCAGGATCCCGGCGCGGGTTTTTCCTTCCACGGCGGTCAACAGCACCGCCAGCAGACCGCGCACAATCCGTCCTTCGCTGTCGCCAAAGAAGTGCAGCCTGCCCTCGGCATCCTCCTCATAGCCCAGCCAGACGCGGTTTTCACACCCGGCAATCTCCCGGGCCTGCGCTTTGCGCTCATCGGTCAGCGTCGGCAGCTTTTTGCCCAATAAAATCAGCTGACGATATTTATCCTCCCACTGGTTCAGCGGGGCGAAGGTCTGGCGCAGCGTGGCGTCGGTAATGGTTGTGCCGAAGGGGTGCAGAGTTGTCATTAATCCACCAGAATTTCCAGGGCGCGATCCACCGCGTGGACCAGCGCCGCAACATCGTCTTGGGTATTGTAGGGGGCGAAAGAGGCCCGCAGCGTGCCGCTGACCCCTAAGGCCGCCAGCAGCGGCTGGGCGCAGTGTTGCCCGGCGCGCAGGGCAATGCCCGATTCCGCCAGCAGCGTCACCAGATCGCTGTGATGAACACCGTCGAATTCAAAGGCGAGCAGGCTTGACTGCTGGCAGCGGAAAGAGCGGAAGCCCGGCCGTTTCGCCAGCGCCTCTTCCGCCAGGCTCGCCAGACTGCGGCTCCAGTTTTCCGCCTGGCCGATATCGCTCTGCGCCAGCCACTCCAGGGCGGCGCTAAGGCCGATAACCCCGGCGACATTCGGCGTACCGGCCTCGAGACCATAAGGGGCCGGCTGCGGCGTAAAGCCGTCAAAGCTGACCTCGGCGATCATTTTTCCGCCGCCGAGCCAGGGCGACATCGCCGCCAGCAGCTCGCTTTTGCCGTACAGGGCGCCGATCCCGGTCGGGCCATACAGCTTATGGCCGGAAAAGGCGTAAAAATCGATATCCAGCGCCTGCACATCAGCGGGGAAATGCACCGCGCCCTGGGCGCCATCGACCATCACCACCATCCCGGCGGCGTGAGCAAGGCGGATAGCCTGCGCCAGGTCCGGGCAGCCGCCGGTGACGTTGGACATCTGGCCGATGGCCAGCACCCGGCTGCGTGGGGTGATGAGCGCGCTGAGGCTGGCGATATCCGGCAGGCGGTCGGCGCCAAGCGGCAGCTTGACCACTCTGGCGCCGGTCTGCCCGGCCACCATCAGCCAGGGCACGAGGTTGGCATGATGCTCGGCTTCGCTAACGATAATTTCATCGCCAGGCTGCAGGCGCGGCCGGACGTAGCTCTGCGCCACCATATTGATGGCCTCGGTGGTCCCCCGCGTCCAGACGATATCTTTGCCGGACGGGGCGTTAAGCCACGCCGCCACGCGCTCGCGGGCCGCCTCATAGCGCTCGGTCAGCCGCTGGGCGGCGGCGAACTGGCTGCGATGGACGTTGCCGGCGCTCAGGCGATAAAACTGGTCGCTGGCGTCGATCACCGCCTGCGGTTTGAGCGCTGTCGCCGCGCTGTCGAGATAGACGCCGGCATCGGCCAGAGCCGGAAACTGCGCGCGAAAGTGCGCCGGGTTGAATGCGTTCATGGAATTCCTCGTATCAATACCGCGATCGTCGCGCAATTTGCCGGGCGTGACAAGGCCTCTGCGTCCTGTGGAATTGTCCGAATGTGACTCCAGGTGGGTCAAAGAGGGTTATGCTGAAAAGTGTTGGGTTTGTGTTTTAACCTATTACTTAACGAGTCACGAATAGTATAAATAGCCGTAAGGAGAGAAAAATGAAAATGACTAAGGCCGCTGCGATTATCTCTGCCTGTATGCTGACTTTAGGCCTGAGCGCCTGTTCCTCTAACTATGTGATGCATACCAATGATGGGCGGACCATCGTTACCGACGGGAAACCGCAAACCGATAATGATACTGGCATGATCTCGTATAAGGACGCGTGGGGCAACAAACAGCAGATCAATCGCTCTGACGTGAAACAGCTGGGTGAGCTGGACGAGTAAGGCAGTAAAAAGGCAAAAAAAAAGCACCGCGCGTTGCGGTGCTACATTAAATCACTATGGACAGACAGGGTAAATGTACAGGAAGTGAAAAGGGGTAGCTTTGCTACCAGGGTCTGCAAAGACAGACCAATTGCAAACACAACAACACAACATCACAACCGTAAGCCAAAAGCTTGATGGAACACGCATTCCAAAAAAAGCTTCTCGTTCCGGCTCAGGAAGTGCCGCCACTATAGGTATTTGCTGGTAGAACCTCAACGGACAATTTATAATGGCTCAGATAAAAAAAACTAATAGGTTAACCATTGTTTCCTATTTGTTAAATCGAGTTAACATCTAAGCCAGAATAACCATGTCGAAGCGATTACCACCTCTGAATGCATTACGTGTTTTTGATGCAGCCGCACGTCATCTCAGCTTCACTCGGGCAGCCGATGAGCTTTTTGTGACGCAGGCCGCAGTCAGCCATCAAATCAAGTCTCTCGAGGATTTTCTGGGCCTTAAGCTGTTCCGGCGGCGCAATCGTTCGCTGCTGTTAACGGAAGAAGGGCAGAGCTATTTTCAGGATATTAAAGAGATTTTTTCGCAACTGACGGAAGCGACGCGTAAACTGCAGGCGCGCAGCGCCAAAGGGGCATTAACGGTCAGTTTATTGCCAAGTTTTGCCATCCAGTGGCTGGTGCCGAGACTGACAAGCTTTAACTCAGCTTATCCGGGAATCGACGTCAGGATCCAGGCGGTGGACCGCCAGGAGGATAAGCTGGCGGACGATGTCGATGTGGCGATTTTTTACGGGCGCGGCAACTGGCCGGGCCTGCGTGTGGAAAAATTGTACGCCGAGTATCTGCTGCCGGTCTGCTCCCCGCTCTTGCTCACCGGCGACAAAGCATTGAAAACGCCTGCCGATCTGGCGCAACATACGCTGCTTCACGATGCGTCCCGCCGCGACTGGCAAACTTATACCCGCCAGCTTGGTCTAAGCCATATTAATGTGCAACAGGGGCCGATTTTCAGCCACAGCGCGATGGTGCTGCAGGCAGCCATTCACGGACAGGGCGTGGCGCTGGCCAACAACGTGATGGCGCAGTCCGAAATTGAAGCCGGTCGTCTGGTGTGTCCGTTTAATGATGTTCTGGTCAGTAAGAATGCGTTTTACCTTGTTTGCCATGACAGTCAGGCAGAACTGGGTAAAATAGCCGCTTTCCGGCAGTGGATCCTGGCGAAAGCGGCAAGTGAACAAGAAAAATTCCGCTTTCGTTATGAACAATAAATACTTGTAGGGTAAAAACATGACCAGCCGTTTTATGCTGATATTCGCCGCGATTAGCGGCTTTATCTTTGTGGCTCTGGGTGCCTTTGGCGCGCATGTATTAAGTCAATCGCTCGGCGCGGCGGAGATGGCCTGGATCCATACCGGCCTGGAGTACCAGGCCTTCCATACCCTGGCGATTTTTGGTCTGGCGGTGGCGATGCAGCGCCGGATCAGCATCTGGTTCTACTGGAGTAGCGTATTTCTGGCGTTAGGGACCGTGTTGTTCAGCGGTAGCCTCTACTGCCTGGCGCTCTCGCATTTACGCCTGTGGGCGTTCGTGACCCCGGTGGGCGGCGTGAGCTTCCTCGCCGGTTGGGTTTTAATGTTAATTGGTGCAATTCGTCTGAAACGTAAGGGCGTTGTTCATGAATAAGGTTGTCCTCTATTGTCGCCCTGGGTTTGAGAAAGAGTGCGCAGCAGAAATTACCGATAAGGCCGCCCGCCTTGAGGTGTTTGGTTTTGCCCGGGTCAAAGATGACTCCGGCTATGTGATTTTTGAGTGCTATCAGGCCGAAGATGGCGAAAAGCTGGTGCGCGAACTGCCGTTCAGCTCCCTGGTGTTCGCCCGCCAGATGTTTGTGGTCGGCGAACTGCTGCGCGATCTGCCGCCGGAAGACCGGATTTCCCCGATCGTCGGTATGCTGCAGGGCGTGGTGGAGAAGGGTGGCGAGCTGCGTGTGGAAGTGGCGGATACCAACGAAAGCAAAGAGCTGATGAAGTTCTGCCGTAAGTTTACGGTGCCGTTACGTGCGGCGCTGCGTGAGGCGGGCGTGCTGACCAACTATGAAACGTCAAAACGTCCGGTGGTCCATGTGTTCTTTATCGCCCCCGGTTGCTGCTACACCGGCTACTCGTTGTCTAACAACAACTCGCCGTTCTATATGGGCATTCCGCGTCTTAAATTCCCGTCCGATGCGCCGAGCCGCTCCACCCTCAAGCTGGAAGAGGCATTCCACGTCTTTATTCCGGCGGATGAGTGGGATGAGCGTCTGGCGAACGGTATGTATGCCGTCGATCTCGGCGCCTGCCCGGGCGGCTGGACCTATCAGCTGGTGAAACGCAATATGTGGGTTTCCTCGGTGGATAACGGCCCAATGGCGCAGAGCCTGATGGATACCGGCCAGGTGACCTGGCTGCGCGAAGATGGCTTTAAGTATCGCCCCACGCGCAACAACATCTCGTGGATGGTGTGCGACATGGTAGAGAAACCAGCGAAAGTGGCGGCGCTGATGGCGCAGTGGCTGGTCAACGGCTGGTGCCGGGAAACCATCTTCAACCTTAAGCTGCCGATGAAAAAGCGCTACGAAGAGCTTTCGCGCAACCTGGCCTATATCCAGGAACAGCTGGACGAGCACGGCGTTAACGCCCAGATCCAGGCGCGTCAGCTGTATCACGATCGTGAAGAAGTGACCGTTCACGTGCGCCGCCTGTGGGCCGCCGTCGGCGGACGTCGCGACGAGCGTTAATCACTACACCGCAGGCCGGAGACGCGTGGGTGCTCTCCGGCCTTCCCGCCCTGTTATTAAGGCTGTGGCGCATCCGACACGATGTGCGTCACGTCATCCAGATGACCAATTCTCGCCTCGCCGGAGCGGTTGAACTTGCTTTTGTCGATCAGCAGCAGCGACTGTGCCGCCCGTTTTAGCAGGATCGATTTAAAGTCGGCATTGAACGCATTGGAGTCCCATAGCGCGCCCTGCGGGTCGATGCCTTCGCAGGAAAAAATAAACAGATCGATCTCCAGCGATTTCAGCTGGGAAATCAGCGCCGGGTTCACGTAGCAGCCATATTTCCGCTGCAGAGTGCCGCCGGAGCAGGTGAGCGTGATCTGGTCGCGTTTGGCCAGCTCCTGGCAGATGGGCTGGCTGTTGGTAAAGACATGCAGCGGGCGGTCGGGCAGCTGGCGGGCGAGATACCAGCAGGTGGAGCTGGCATCGAGGGCGATCAGCATCCCTTCGTCAATCCAGGCCAGCGCTTCGCGGGCGATATCGGCTTTATGCGCGTAATGGCTTTTCAGCCGCATGTGAAAAGGGTCGCCGCTGTCCTGGCTGCGCTGGTGGATCACTTTGGCCCGGCCGTGGTTGCGCAGCACTTTGCCCTGCGCCTGCAGCTCGCTCAGATCGCGGCGAATGGTTTCCCTGCTGACGTTGAGCTGTTTTGACAAGGTTTCGGTGGTCAGGCTGCTGTGGTTGATCAAGAGATCGACGATCGCCTGCTGGCGGGCCGCTTTCATTTATTCTCACCCCATCATTGATTGAGCGTCTGCCTGATGCAGACGCTCCGGCATGAGATTACGGCGTGACTCCTTTTTTTAAAAGGATATTTCCGTACTTAGCGCACTCTCCTGTGATAACGATCGCAAAGGCTTTTTGCGCCCGGTCGTAGAAGGCAAAGCGGTCAATCCGCACGATGTCCGGGCAGGGCGCCTGCGCCGAGAGCGCCTGCCGATAGCGCTGTTCCACCGTCGGGTCGAGCGCATCGCCTTCGACGGCGGCCATCATCACCAGCGGCGGCGCGTAGCTGTCTAACTCGAACAGCGGGATAATCGCCTGCAGCAGATCGCTGACCCGCAGGCCATCGGCGCGGATCACCTGTGGCCCCATGCTGTGCGCCGGGAAGTGGGCATCGGAAAAAATGATTTCATCCCCATGGCCCATTTCGGCCAGCACTTTCAGCAGTTCCGGCGATATCAGCGGGGAAATGGTTTTGAGCATCTCAGGCTTCCTCTATCAGTTCAGGTTCAGTTTGTGGCCAGAAATAGCGGTAGCGGTACGCGACCTGCGCTCTGGCCTGTTCCGGCGAAGAGAACTCGCCCACGCCATACCAGCCAAACATCGCCGCGCCGGCCACGGTGGTTTCGGCATCATCGAGGACTTTGACCGGTATCCCGAGTCGGTTGGCCTTGATCTGGTTCCATAGCGTGTTGCGGCTGCCGCCGCCGACCAGCAGCAGCTCTTGCGCCCTGAAGCCGCCGATGTTTTCCAGGGTATGCAGATGCTGCGCCAGCTGGTCGCTTAACCCCTCCAGCGCGGCGCGGTAAAAATGGCCGCGGGTGGTGTTGAGCGTGACGCCCCGCCAGCCGGCGTGCTGGCTGGTGAGCAGGTCGCATTGCATCCTGACGCCCTGGGCGCCGGGCGGGATCGCCTGCGCTTCGTTAATCAGCGTCTGCCACGGGGTGTCAGCGCTCCACAGCAGTTTGCGCACCCATTCGAGCACGCCGGAGGCCAGCCACTGCATTCCCGGGTTATAGCGGCCCGGCTGGCTGTCCAGCTCGCAGGTGGAGCCGCTGTAGTCACAGAGCAGCGAAGTGTCTACCTGGGCGCTGCGTACCATCAGGATCTCCCAGGTCCCGGAGGAGAGCACCGGCTCATCCTGCCCGGCGCCGGCGCCAAACAGAGCGAACTGGGTGTCATGCCCGGCCGAGATAACCGGGATCCCGGCGGGAAGGCCCAGCAGCGCAGCGGCATCTGGCAGCAGGGCGCCGATCGGCTGGCCTGCTTCAACCAGCCGCGGGAACAGGCGGCGCGGCAGGCCGGTCGCCTGCAGGATTGGCGCGCTGAAATCGCGCTGCCGGAGATCGAGTATCTGACTGGTACCCGCCATGGTGAGGTCGGTGGTGAACTCCCCTGTCAGCCGGTGGTTGATCAGCGATGAAATAAACAGCCAGGCATGGGCCTGCGCCAGCAACTGCGGGTGGTTCTCTTTCAGCCACACCAGCTTATACAGGGTGTTGAACGCAAACGCGCCGACGCCGGTAATCTGCTGCAGCTGGTGTGCTGGCATATACTGGCTGATATTCTCCATCACCGCCGCGGTGCGCGGGCATTTCCAGCTGATGATCGGATACAGCAGGGCACCCTGCTCATCCACCAGCGCGCCATCGACGCCAAAGGTCGTGACGGTGATGCCGCGCACCGTGCAGGAGGCCAGCTGGTCATGGATCTGCCGACAGCAGTCGGCAAAGCGCTGCATAATGGCCTCCAGCGACCACTGGTGCCAGTCGCTGTTCTCCGCCGCGATGTCGCTGGCGTTCGCCGTTGCGGCGCGGGCGATAATGTTTCCCTGTCGGTCAACGGCCATCGCCCGCACGTTGGTGGCGCCGCAGTCGAGGACCAGGATAACGTCTTGCTTCATAGTGACTCCCGAAACAACATCGCCGGATGGCGCGGCGCTTATTCGGCCTACAGACCGCGCGCGTCTGTAGGCCAGGTAAGCCTGCGCCACCGGGCGAAACCAACCTGTTAACGCTTATACAGCGGCCCGTAGTTCTGGCAGGCGCGGTAGTCCTGGCCTTCGATGTCCATGCCATGCGCGGCCCAGGCGGAGGGGCGGTAGATTTTCTCCGCTTCCACGTTGTGCATGCAGACAGGAATGCGCAGCATGGCGGCGAGGGTAATGAAATCCGCACCAACGTGGCCGATGGTCAGCACGCCGTGGTTGGCGCCCCAGTTGGCCATCACCGAGTACACATCGCTGAACGGGCCCTTGCCGGTCAGGCGTGGGGCAAACCAGGTGGTGGGCCAGGTGGAGTTGGTGCGGGCGTCGAGCTGGTCGTGCATCGCTTTGGGCAGCGTCACGCTCCAGCCTTCGGCAATTTGCAGCACCGGCCCCAGACCTTTGATGATGTTCACCCGGGTCATGGTGAACGGCACGCCGCCTTCGGTCAGGAAGCGGGAAGAGAAGCCGCCGCCGCGGAAGTATTCGTGGATCGCCGGGCACCATTCGGTCGCCGCGAGGCAGGCATCCGCCTCGTTCTGCTCAATCTCCCAGTGAGGTTTCATCGTCGGGTTGCCCTGCGCGTCGCGCTGCTGGCAGGAGCCGTCCAGCGCCGCAGAGCCGGAGTTAATCAGGTGAATGATGCCGTGCTCCGCCCGTCCGGTGAGCGGCTGCCCGGTGACCCGCTCAACGGCGTCCGGCGACCAGTAGGTGCGCACGTCGGCAAACACCTGGGCGGTGCCGGTGAGCTGATGACCCATCAGCATGGCCACGCCGTTGAGGCTGTCGTTTTCGGTAGCGACGACAAACGGCTCGCGCACCCCGTTCCAGTCAAAAGAGCTGTTGAGTAGCGCTTCGGCGGTATCGCCATTGGGGTATTGATCGGTCCAGTGGCGCTGACCCTGGAAACCGGCGGCGATGGCGTTGTAGCCCAGCGACTCCTCCACCAGCCCTTTTTCCGCCAGCTTCGGGTTGCCCTGCATCATGTCGCGGATGCACATCGCCATCAGCAGGCTCTCTTTCAGCACCGCGCGGCTCTGTGTTTCATTGCGCTTATACTGCTCAGCGTTCTGATCTTCGCCGTAGCGGAAATGTTTATCCGCCCATGCCAGCGCCATCTCCAGCTCGGTTTCATCATAGATTTTCTGATCGATTCGCCGGCGCAGCTCCGTCATGTCGACAGCCTGCACCTTCATGCCGAGCCAGGACTCAAAAAAGTTATGGTCGACGATGGAGCCGGCGATGCCCATTGAGACGCCGCCCAGCGACAGATAGCTTTTCCCTTTCATACTGGCGACGGCCAGGCCGGCGCGCGCGAAGCGCAACAGCTTTTCTTCGACATCCGCCGGGATCGAGGTGTCATCGGCATCCTGCACGTCATGCCCGTAGATGGAGAACGCCGGGATCCCTTTCTGGCTATGGGCCGCCAGCGCGGCGGCCAGATAGACTGCCCCCGGACGCTCGGTGCCGTTAAAGCCCCAGATGGCCTTCGGGCGCAGCGGATCCATGTCGATGGTTTCGCTGCCGTAGCACCAGCAGGGGGTGACGGTGATGGTCACGCCGACGTTCTGGCTGCTGAATTTCTCTTCACAGGCGGCCGACTCGGCCATGCCGGCGATGCAGGTATCGGCAATCACGCACTCCACCTGGGCGCCGCAGGCGTGGCGCAGTTTCTCGCTGATAAGCGCGGCGGTGGCTTTCGCCATGTTCATGGTTTGCGCTTCCAGCGACTCGCGGACCCCCATGCGACGACCATCGATTACCGGGCGGATACCGATCTTCGGTAAGCTCATTTTTTTCATTACAGATCCCTCAGGTTATGCGGATAACAGGTTTAGTTCGTCACCGCTTGTGAACGGAAACGGGCAAAAATAAAGATGATGGCGAAGCACAGCGCCGGGACCAGTTCGGCGGTCGGGATATTGCCGGCGGCGTCGCTGACAAAGCCCATCACCGGGGTGACGATCCCGCCGCCGATAATGGTCATGACGATAAATGACGAGCCATACTTGGTGTCCTGGCCCAGATGCTTAATCCCCAGCGAGAAGATGGTCGGGTACTGAATGGACATAAAGGCGCTGCACAGCGTCAGGGGCAGCAGGCCGACGTGGCCGCCGCTGAAGGCGGAGAGCAAACAAAGCAGCATGGCGATAAACGCATAGATAGCGAGCACGTTATGCGGCGCAAAGCGGCGGATAAGCCAGGTGCCGGTAAAACGGCCAATAAAGAAGCAGACCATGGTGCCGGTCAGGTAGTTGGCGGCGAAACCGGCCGTCATGCCCGGGATCTCTTCGATAGCGTAGCGAATCAGGTAGCTCCAGCAGGCGGTTTGCGCGCCGACGTAGCAGAACTGGGCCAGCACCGCCCAGCGCCAGTGACGGATGCGCATCAGGCGCGTCAGCGAGGCGAGGAAGGTGCTCTGCGCGCTGTCGCTGTGGTCATCGCTCTGCAGGGAGGGGAAGCGGGTGCAGACGATCAGCAGGGCGACCAGCAGGACGATGGCCACGATAATCATATAGGGGGTTTGTACCGACAGGACCAGGCTGTGCTTCCAGGCGCCGAGCTGTTCCGGCGTCATTTTATCCAGCACCTCCTGCGGCTGATGCGGGACGTTAGACAAAATAAGACTCTGGCCAAATACCACGGCAATAATGGCGCCAAAGGAGTTAAAGGTCTGGGCCAGATTAAGGCGGAAGTGACCACCGCTTTCCGGACCGAGGACGGTCACAAACGGGTTGGCCGCGGTTTCCAGACAGCCAAGTCCGGCGGCGATAATAAATAATCCAATCAGGAATAAGGTGTAATTCATCACTTCGGCGGCAGGCCAGAACAGCGCGGCGCCGCAGGCATATAAAAACAGGCCAGTAAGAATACCTGCTTTATAGCTGAATTTTTTCATCAGCATCCCGGCGGGGATGGGAATAACAAAATAGCCAAAATAAAAAGCCGACTGGATTAATCCGGCCTGAAAATTAGTCAGGGTAAAGGCCTGTTGAAATTGCGGTAATAAAATATCATTCAGATTATTGGCCACGGCCCACAGAAAAAAGAGGGAGCACAGCAGAGCAAAAGGAATAATGTAGCTCTTACTCTGCCCGCTCTCCATGGCGCGGTAACTTTGCGTTGGTATCGTTGTGTTTCCCATAGCGTCCTCATCGGTTCAGAAGCATTTACAACAGCGTTCAGGGCGCAGTCTGGTGCTGCAGCAGACCGCAAAATTAAGTGAGCTCAGGTGACGCGCCGGTGAGTGAAATGAAAGTCACGGCGGAACTCATGGCTTCATTTTCAAATAAAAACCGCCTGTTAATATGATGATGGTCACACTTAACGTTCTGCGGGCCATTTTATGTGATAATTGTCACTTTAATTTTTCAAAAACGCTGACCGTTTGAGAAAATAAATTCACAAAACCACAATGCTAATGACCGAATGAATGTATATCGTGGAAAACGGGCAAATGTTACAAGAAAATAAAATGCCCGCTTGATTAAATATTATTAAGAACGGGCATTTTAAACGCGCTCTTAACGGACGTAATTCATTTTTTCATGGCGGAATTATTGACGCGGTTCACAAAATATAGTCATGAAAATTCCCCTTTGATTATTCAGGTTGATGATGAAGACCATTATTCACCCTATCCCACGGTAGCCGACGATATTTCCGTTGCCCTGCCGTTGACGGATGATGAGTCACCAAAAGAGGAACGCAATGGAAAGATACAGACTGGCCCGGCAGATTATCGATACCTGCCTGGAAATGACCCGCCTGGGGTTAAATCAGGGGACCGCCGGCAATGTCAGCGTGCGCTATCAGGGAGGAATGCTGATCACCCCCACCGGTATCCCGTATGAAAAGCTGACGGAAGACAAGATCGTCTTTATTGATGCCGACGGCCAGCATGAGCAGGGAAAACTGCCCTCCAGCGAATGGCGTTTTCATCAGGCGGCCTACCAGACGCGGCCCGATGCCCAGGCGGTGGTCCACAATCACGCCGTTCATTGTACGGCGGTGTCGATCCTCAACCGGCCCATCCCGGCCATCCACTATATGATTGCCGCGGCCGGCGGGAATTCGATTCCCTGCGCGCCCTATGCCACCTTCGGCACCCGCGAGCTGTCTGAACATGTCGCTGTGGCGCTGAAGCACCGCAAGGCGACGCTGCTGCAACATCATGGCCTGATCGCCTGCGAGGCCAGCCTGGAGAAAGCGCTCTGGCTGGCGCATGAAGTGGAAGTTCTGGCCCAACTCTATCTCAGCACCCTGGCGATTACCGACCCGGTACCGGTGCTGGATGACGAGGCGATCGCCATCGTGCTGGAGAAGTTCAAAACCTACGGATTACGCATTGAAGAGTGATGCCGCAACGCTAACAGGAGAGACGCGATGGCAAACCGAATGATCCTCAACGAAACGGCGTGGTTTGGCCGGGGAGCGATAAACGCATTAACCGATGAAGTGGCGCGGCGCGGTTATCGCAAAGCATTGATCGTGACCGACAGCACGCTCGCCCGCTGCGGTGTGGCGGCGAAAGTCACCGATAAACTGGATGCCGCCGGGCTGGCATGGGATATGTTCAGCGACGTGATCCCTAACCCGACCATTGCCGTGGTCCAGCAGGGACTGCAGGCCTTTCAGCGCAGCGGGGCGGATTACCTGATCGCCATCGGCGGCGGTTCGCCGCAGGATACCTGTAAAGCGATCGGTATTATTCAGCGTAACCCGGAATTCGCCGATGTCCGTAGCCTTGAGGGGCTGTCGCCCACCCGTCAGCCCAGCGTGCCGATCTTCGCGGTGCCGACCACCGCGGGTACCGCGGCGGAGGTGACGATTAACTATGTCATCACCGACGAAGAACAGCGGCGCAAGTTCGTCTGCGTCGATCCGCATGATATTCCGCAGGTGGCCTTTATCGATGCCGATATGATGGACGCCATGCCGCCGGCGCTGAAGGCGGCTACCGGCGTGGACGCCCTGACACATGCTATCGAAGGGTATCTCACTCGCGGCGCCTGGGCGTTGACCGATGCGCTGCACCTCAAGGCCATCGAGATCATTGCCGGGGCGCTGCGCGGCTCAGTTGCCGGGGACGCCGGCGCGGGCGAAGCCATGGCGCTGGGCCAGTATGTCGCGGGGATGGGGTTTTCCAACGTCGGGCTCGGGCTGGTGCACGGCATGGCGCATCCGCTCGGCGCTTTTTACAACACGCCGCACGGCGTGGCGAATGCCATCCTGCTGCCGCACGTGATGCGCTTTAATGCTGAGGCGACCGGGGAAAAATATCGCGATATCGCCCAGGCGATGGGCGTCAGGGTGGAAGCGTTAAGCCTGACTGCCGCGCGCCAGGCGGCAGTGGAGGCGGTCTGCCAGCTAAACCGCGATGTCGGTATTCCCGGCCATCTGCGCGAGGTGGGCGTCAGGAAAGAGGATATTCCGGCGCTGGCGCAGGCGGCGCTGGAGGATGTGTGTACCGGCGGTAACCCGCGTGAGGCGAGCCTGGCCGATATCGTCGGGTTATATCAGGCGGCCTGGTGATTGCCTGGCCCGGGTAAAGCAGGCAATGCCGGAGGCAGTTACCCTGCACCGGCGCACCTCTTAACGATGGTTAGCGCGTCAGCCGCAGCTGCTGCAGATTGCCATCCAGCTGGAGGTCGGTCTGCAGGCGGGCCACTTCCCGGCAGGTGAAGGCCATCTCCTGATGCGC
>NZ_PIOG01000056.1:0-13670 GCF_002810545.1 Klebsiella sp. A-Nf5
GCCTCGGCCCGACCCGAAGCCTGCAGGGATAAGTCGAAGGCACCACGCAGTGGCGATGTTGCTGGCCGGAGCCCGGGGGTACAGGGGGCGGCGGCGACTGGCCGCCCCCTGTGCGCTCCCTGCGCCATGAGAGACATAACGCAGAAGACTAACCGGGAGCGCAATGTGCGCTGAAATCGCAGATCACATACAAGCCCTGCCCCTCTCCCGGAGGGAGAAGGAACCGTCCGGCTGTCGTCTCCGCCACTATCCCACTCCCCTACTTCGCCAGGCTGGCAAAGCGAGCAAAGACCGCATCAAAAATCGCCAGCCCTTGCGCCACCTGCTCAGCAGTAATGGTGCACGGCGGCACCACGTGAATGCGGTTCTCCACCACAAAGGCCAACAGCCCGGCTTCGGTTAAGGCCCCTTTGATCGCGGCCATGTCGGCGGCGGTCAGCGGCGTTTTTTGTTCACGGCTGCTCACCAGTTCCAGCGCCTGGAACAGGCCGCGACCACGCACCTCGCCGATAATGGCGTACTTCTCCGCCAGCGCCTCGAGGCCGGGACGCAGCACCTCGTTGCCGATATAGGCCGCGTTCTCAACCACCTTCTCCTCTTTCATCGCGTCGATGGTGGCGACAATCGCCGCCATCGCCAGCGGATGGCCGGAGTAGGTCAGCCCCCCGGCAAAAAAGTGGTCGTCAAAATAGCGGGCAATCGGTTCGCTAATCAGTACCCCGCCCGCCGGCACGTAGCCCGCGTTAACCCCTTTGGCAAAGGTCACCAGATCCGGCACCACGCCATCTTGTTCGAAGGCGAACCAGCTGCCGGTACGGCCAAAGCCGGCCATCACCTCATCGAGGATCAGCATAATGCCAAACTCGTCGGCCAGGGCACGCACACCCTGCATATAGCCTGCCGGCGGCACGAGGATCCCGGCGGTGCCGGGGATGGACTCCAGCAGGATCGCCGCGATGGCCGTCGGCCCCTCGCATTCAATGATCCGCCGCAGATGCGCCAGCGCGCGCTGGCACTCCTCTTCCTCAGTCGCGGCATTGAACTCGCTGCGGTAAAGGTAGGGGTTGAAGAAGTGAACATGGCCGCGGGAGAACTCATTCGGCACCCGGCGCCAGTCGCCGGTAGCGGCGATCGCGCTGCCGGTGTTGCCATGGTAGGAACGATAGGCCGACAGCACCTTGTCGCGCCCGGTATAGAGCCGCGCCATGCGAATCGCGTTCTCATTGGCATCCGCCCCGGCGTTGGTGAAGAACACCTTGCTGAAGCCCGCCGGCGCCAGGTCGACAATGCGCTTCGCCGCTTCGCCGCGGGCAAGGTTGGCAGTGGCGGGCGCGATGGTGACCAGGGTCTCCAGCTGCGCCTTCATGGCCGCCAGTACCCGGGGGTGCTGATAGCCAATGTTGACGTTCACCAGCTGGCTGCTGAAATCGAGCCAGGTATTCCCCTCGTAATCCCATAGCTCGCAGCCTTGCGCCCCGGCAATCACCAGCGGATGGAGATTGCCCTGCATCGACCATGAATGAAACACATAAGCGCGATCCAGCTGCCGAACTTCATCATTGCTTACCGCGACCTCGTTCTGTAGTGCCAGCTTCATACCCTGCCCTCTCTCATGTCGTTGTGGTTGGCTTCATCATTGGCCGCGGCAGCGCAAAACGGATAGAGCCAGTGCGTGAAAAACGATGTGACACGGTGTCACATCCGCGTCCGCCGTCTGGCCCTGTGCCTTGCCGTCCGGCGTTTTTATAGTGGAGGGACAACCGCACAGGAGAATGACATGGCAACGAGCAACGTAGTGTTTATCACCGGGGCGACCTCGGGTTTTGGCGAAGCGGCAGCGCAGGTGTTTGCCGACGCGGGCTGGTCGCTGGTGCTGACCGGGCGCCGCTATCCGCGACTGAAGGCCTTGCAGGACAGACTCGCCGCCCAGGTGCCGGTGCATATTATTGAGCTTGACGTTCGTGACAGCGAGGCGGTGGCTGCCGCCGTGGCGTCGCTCCCCGCCCCCTTCGCCGATGTCACCACCCTGATCAACAACGCCGGGCTGGCGCTGTCGCCACTGCCGGCGCAGGAGGTGGCGCTGGAGGACTGGAAAACGATGATCGACACCAACGTCACCGGTCTGGTGACGATGACCCACGCCCTGCTGCCGACGCTGATACGCCATGGCGCCGGGGCGAGTATTATCAATATCGGCTCGATTGCCGGACAGTGGCCCTATCCCGGCAGCCATGTGTATGGCGCCAGCAAGGCGTTTGTGAAGCAGTTCAGCTATAACCTGCGCTGCGATCTGCTTGGCACCGGCGTGCGGGTCACCGATCTGGCGCCGGGGATTGCCGAGACCGAATTTACCCTGGTGCGTACCAAAGGCGACCAGGCGGCATCGGATAAGCTCTATCGCGGCACCACGCCGCTGAGCGCGCGCGATATCGCCGAGCAGATGTTTTATATCGCCACGTTGCCGGCGCATATGAACATTAACCGGGTGGAGGTGATGCCGGTGCGCCAGGCGTGGCAGCCGTTCGCCATCGATCGGGATTAAGCGAAACCCGACGCATCCCTTGCCGGCGCTGCCGGCAGGGGATGCAAGCCGGACTAACGGCTGCTTTGCAGAAACTGCCTGACGCGTTCGGAGTCAGGCTGAGTGAAGAACTTCTCCGGCGGCGCCTTCTCAATCAGCAGTCCCTTCTCCAGAAACACCACCTCGTTGGACACCTGGCGGGCAAAATCCATCTCGTGCGTCACCACTACCATGGTGTAACCCTCGGCGGCGAGGGCTTTCATTACCCCCAACACCTCATTAACCAGCTCCGGATCCAGCGCCGACGTCGGTTCATCGAAGAGAATAACTTCGGGCGACATCGCCAGTGAACGAGCGATCGCCACCCGCTGCTTCTGCCCGCCGGAGAGAGTGATCGGGTAAACATCGGCTTTGTGCGCCATGCCCACTTTCTCCAGCTGCTGCATGGCAATGGCCTTCGCCTCGTCTCGTTTCATGCCCTTAACGTGCAGCAGCGCCTCGCTGACGTTTTGCTGAACGGTCAGATGCGGCCACAGGTTAAAACTCTGAAAGACCATCCCCACCCGCTCGCGGATTTTGGCCAGCTGGCGGTGCGACATCGCCCGGCCGCGCTGCTCATCAATCCCCAGTCGCTGACCGCTGATATGAATTTCGCCGCGGTCCGGCTGTTCCAGCCAGTTCATACAGCGCAGCAGGGTGGATTTTCCCGACCCGGACGAGCCGAGAATACTCACCACGGTCCCCTTCTCCACCGTCAGATTAATATCCCGCAGGACTTCCACATTATCGAACTGTTTGGAAACGTTTTTAACGCTTACGGCAATAGACTCAGGCATGGCTCATTCCTCTTTTGGCTCCCCAGGCGGTCAGGCGCTTAATCAGCAACTCCAGCAGAATGCTGATCGCCCAGTAAAGCCCAATGGCGACGATAAAGGCGTTAAACGGAATAAAATAGGTCGCCTGGACGCTGTTGGCGGCGGCGGTGATCTCCTGAACGGTAATAATGCTCAGGAAAGCGGTGTCCTTCAGGCAAATAATCAGCTGATTGCCGATCAGCGGTAAGGCGGAAGAGACGATATTCGGTAAAATAATCCGCCGGAAAATGGCATAGCGCGAAAAGCCCTGAGCAATCGCCGCTTCAATATATCCGCCGGAAAATACCCGTCGCTGGCTGCGCAATATTTCAAAGAAATAGGCACCATGATAAATAATCAGGGCCAGTAAACCGGCGGTCCACGGCTCCATACTAATACCGAGCTGCGGCAGCCCGTAATACAGAAGATAAGCGAGGATCAAAAAAGGGATCGCGCGCATCAGGCTGACGAAAGCAATAATAATCCGGTTAATCACTTTCTTTTGATATTCGCTAAAATAACACAGCGCAATACCGATAATCAGCGCCGCCAGGGCGGCGGTAATAAACAGTTCGAGGGTCGCGAATAACCCGGCAATAAAGCTATCGCGAACCGACCAGATAACGCCCCACTGATTCATAATGCCTCCCGTTCCTAGCGCGCCAGACGCCTGGCTTTACGTTCCGCGATACCCTGCAGCTTCAACAAACAGCCGATGATCACCACATACAGCAGGCCGGCGGCGAGGATCGGCGACAGCGGCTCGTAGGTGACCGAGGAGATACGGTTGGTGACCCGGGTGAGATCCACCACGCCAATCACGGCGATGGCCGGGCTACCTTTGATCAAAAAGGACATCTCATTGACCAGCGCCGGCAGGCTCTCGATCCACATCTGCGGCAGCATGATGTAGCGGAAGTAGGTCCAGCGGCGCATTCCCACCGACTCCGCCGCCTCCCGCTGTTCGCGCGGAAAGGTGCGGAAGGCGTTGCGCCAGATCTCAGCGTTAAACGCCGAGGTGTTAAGCGTCAGCGCCACAATCGCGGCCACGTTCTTGTCGAGGTTAATACCCATCGTGGGCAGCGAAAGAAACAGAAACAGCACCAGCGTCACCAGCGGCGTCGCGCGGGCCAGACTGATATAGACCACCAGCAGCTGGTCGATCACCGGCAGGCGCAGCATCCGCACCAGGGCAATCAGCAGGCCCGCCACCACCCCGAAGGCGATAGCGATGGCCGAAATCCAGAGGGTCGTCCATGCGCCTTCGATTAATAACTGCCAGGAAATTGCATCCATGAGGCCCTCCTTCTCAGCAACAGGCGGCGGTCGCCCGCCGCGGAATATTACAGTCCGGCGAGTTTGTGAAACTGTTCCGGGCTGGTGATCGCCTCGGTCGGCAGGTTGTCATAGGTTTCGCCAAACCATTTTTTCTGCAACTCGGCGAGCTTGCCGGTCTCCTTCATGTGGTTCATAAACTTGGTCATATAGGCCAGCAGCTGCGGCGAATTTTTCGGGATCGGCCACGCCATATACCCCGGTCCGGAGACGGCCAGCCCTTTGGCGAAGACCTTCGGTTTGGCTTTCGCCAGGTCGTTTACCGAGATCACCACGTTAATCACGTAATCCAGTCGCTTATTCGCCAGGTCGGCGTAGGCTTCCGGATAGGAGGGATACTCCACCACCGGTCCCAGCTTGCCGCCGGTCTTCTCCAGCATCGCCTTCAGCTCCGGCAAACGCGCCAGCAGCGCGCTCCCGGCCTGTAACCCCACTTTTTTGCCGCTGAGATCGGCAATGGTATTTAACGAGGTATCGCCAGCGCGTTTGACGAAATAGTGCTGTGCGGAGGCCCACGGTGGGGTGAAATCAAAGACCTTCAGCCGCTCATCGGTAATAACCGCCCCGGTTAAGGCCATATCGTATTGCCCGGTGGAGACAGCCGCTAATAATCCGGTCCACGGTAATATGCTCTGGTCGACATGGAATTTGGCGTACTTACGTAATTCCTCAAGCATATCTTTGTTAAAGCCATCGGCCTGGCCATTATTCATAAAGTTAAACGGCGCATAATCATCTTCCGTCGCCACTTTCAGGGTGCCGGATTTTTCTATTTCCGGAAGATCCGCCGCGACGGCGTGATAAGAAAAAGCGACCGTTAATACAGCGCTCAGACACATTGATGCCAATGATTTTTTCATTATTTCACCCCTGATGGATTGGCCAGACGGGTTCATTCCAGAACGCGAAAAGGTTTCTGCAAAATAGTGGCCGGGGACGTTCCGGTCCACGGCGGCTGAATACGTTTTTAATGTGGGAGCGTTTTTCAATTCCGTATAGAGCCAGATGGGCCGCATCGCTGTGTCAGATGGTGGCAGGGTGGTATGGAATTTGCTGAGTGTAACGGGTGGTCGCAATGCGTTATTGCCAGAGGAGCCCCGTATGATCCGTCACCTGTTACACGTTGATTTCCAGCCTGGCCGCGGTTTGCAGGAACAGGTACGAGAGACGCTGGTGAATGCCATTCTCAGCGGGATCTTCGCCGCCGACACCCCGCTGCCCTCCTGTCGCCAGCTGGCCAGCCAGCTTCGCGTCTCGCGCAACACCACCGCGCTGGTGTTTGAAAGTCTGGTCAACGAGGGCTACCTGATTAGCCGCCCACGAAGCGGTTACTACCTGCATCCCGACTATCATGAAGCTTCGCCTGCCGCCGTCGAGAGTGCACCGCAGCGCGAAGCCGCTGCACCACGCTGGGGCGACCGGCTGCAGATGACCCCCAGCCAGCAGGAGTCGATCCTCAAACCGGCGGGCTGGATGCACTACCGCTACCCGTTTATCTACGGCCAGCCCGATACCCGCCAGTTCCCGCTGGCCACCTGGCGCTCGGCGGCGAACTGGCTGCACGGCGGGGTGCGCGACCCGGCGTGGGTCATCGACCATATTGACCAGGATGTGCCGATGCTGATCGAGCAGATCCGTACCCGGGTGCTGCCCAAGCGCGGCATTGTCGCCGCGCCGGACGAAATTCTCATCACCCTTGGCTCGCAAAATGCGCTCTACCTGCTGACCCGACTGCTGCTCTCTTCCACCACCCGCATTGGCGTCGAAAACCCCTGCTTTCGCGAAGCCATCAACACCTTTCTGCTCGCCGACGCCGAGGTGGTGCCGCACCCGGTGGATGAAGAGGGGATCGTGCTTAATGAGCGTCCCTGCGATTACTACTATGTCACTCCAGGCCATCAGGTGCCCACCGGGGTGACCATGAGCAGTGCGCGGCGTCGCCAGCTGCTGGAGCATGCCGCCCGCCATGACGCGGTCATTATTGAAGATGATTATGACTCGGAGAGTAACTTTACCCTCAACCCGCTGCCGGCGCTGAAGGCCAGCGATCGCAGCGGCCGGGTGGTGTATGTCAGCAGCCTGTCAAAAGCGCTGTCGCCGGGGCTGCGGCTGGGGTTTATGGTCGCCGACCCGGACCTGATCGACGAGGCGCGCGCCCTGCGCCGGCTGGTCTATCGCCATCCGCCGACCAACATTCAATACCAGATGGCCCACTTCCTTGCCCAGGGCCATTATGAAACCCATCTGCGGCGCTACCACTACGACTCCGCCCAGCGCTGGGAACGCCTGCATGCCGCCCTGCAGCGCTATCTGCCGTCGTGTCGTGCCCTGGCGGGGAGCGAACATGCTAACGCCTTCTGGCTGCAGACCCCGGCGCAGATCAACACCCAGCAGCTCACCTGGCGCGCCGCTCACGCTGGCGTGCTGATTGAGCCCGGGGCGCGCCATTTTCTCAGCGCCGCGCCGCCGGATAACTATTTTCGCATGGGATTCCACGCCATTAACCCTGACGCCATCGCCCAGGGGGTGGAGGTCCTGCGCGGCCAGCTGGAGCAGATGGGTTAGCGGTATTGTTCATACTCAACGGCGTCGCGCACGCTGAGCAGCGCCGGGCGCAGGCTGTCGAGAGGAACTGAACCGAGCGCAATGCGCAGCGCCTGCGGGATCGTGGCGGAGACGCAGAACGGCTCGGCGGTCGACACCGAAATACGGCGTTCCATCAGCGCGTTCGCCAGCCGATCGGCCCGGCTCTCTTCACCCAGAGGCAGCCAGACGAAGTACGAATCGGGATGAGTCACGACGGGAAGCCCACAAAGCACCTCGCGGGCCACCTGCTGCCGCTGTCGCGCATCCTGTCGTTTCTGCGTTTCAAAGCGTGCCACCGTGCCATCTTCAATCCAGGCGCAGATCAGCGAACTTATCAGCGTCGGCGTATTCCACGTCGTGGCGCGGATGGCGCGCTCAATCTCCGGGCGATAGCGGGGCGGAGAAATCACCACGCCCACGCGCAGTCCGGTGGCGATATTTTTTGAAAATCCGGTGACATACACCGTTCTTTCCGGCGCATAGCTGACCACCGGCGGCGGCGGATGGCTCACCAGCCGGGCGTAGGCAGCATCTTCAATAATCAGCAGATCGTGCTGGCGCGCGAGATCGGCCAGCGCCTGCCGCTGCCCGGTGTTGAGCACCCAGCCCAGCGGATTGTGCAGCGTTGGCATGGTATACACCGCCCGCACCCGCCGCTGCTGGCACAGCGTATGAAGCGCCTGCAGGTCCGGCCCCTCCGGTCGACAGGGGATCGCCGCCAGCTCCAGATGATACAGCGCCGCCAGAACCTTGAAGCCCGAATAGGTCAGCGCATCCACCGCCACCACATCGCCCGGACGTAACAGCCCCATGACGGTCACTGCCAGCCCGTGCTGTGCGCCGTTGACGATCAGGACATTTTCCGCATCCGGCGTAAAGTGCTGGCAGGTTAAATGGCGGGCGATAATTTCCCGCTCGGCGAGCCGCCCGGCATGAGGCTGATAGCGCAGATGCGAGTCAATATCGCCCGCCATCGCCAGCTGCCTGAGCGCCTCGCGCAGCGCATCGCCCTGCTCCGGCAGCGAAGGGTAGTTGAAATTGAGATCCACGACATCGGCAGCCACCACCTGCTGATCGACCCCATGCCCCGGCGGCAGCGAGAGGTCGCGCACGAAGGTGCCGCGGCCGGTTTCGCCGCTGACCAACCCCATCTCTTCCAGTTCACGGTACACGCGCGTGGCGGTGGCCAGCGAGATGCGCTCCCCGGCGGCAAGGGTACGGTGCGTCGGCAGACGGGTGCCTGCGGGCAGTTGCCCGCTGCGGATCGCCTGGGCATATCGGTCGACAACGGCTTTATATCGGGCTTTCATCGTGAAATGTATCTATGACAATAATTTGATTGTATTAGATTGGGCACATTACCATCGCCACAGACGATGCTCAAGCGGGCACAGCACATCTGATAACGCGAGGTTAACGTGGTAGATTCAACAATGGATAAATCGGTGCCCGGTCCCTGGTCCGGATGGCTTCATGGTTTACTGGGGGTGATTATTTTTAGCGGTTCGCTGCCTGCGACGCGGCTGGCGGTGCAGGATATGGATCCGTTCTTATTGACCTTTCTGCGCGCCTCCATCGCCGGGCTGCTTGCCGTCGCGCTGCTGGTCGGCTTTCGCCAGAAACGCCCGCGCCTGGCGCAGCTTGTACCCTTGATCATCGTCTCATCAGGGGTGGTGATCGGCTTTCCACTGCTCACGGCGCTGGCCCTGCAGCACATCACCTCGGCGCATTCGATTGTGTTCATTGGCCTGCTGCCGCTGATGACCGCCCTCTTCGGCGTACTGCGCGGCGGCGAACGCCCGCGGCGGGCTTTCTGGATCTTTTCGCTGCTGGGCAGCCTGCTGGTGGTGGGATTCGCCCTGACGCAAAGTGCGGCGGCCTCACTCAGCGGCGATCTGCTGATGCTGGCGGCGGTTATCGCCTGCGGCCTCGGCTATGCGGAAGGGGCAAAGCTGACACGGGAGCTCGGCGGCTGGCAGGTGATCTGCTGGGCGCTGGTGATAGCCCTGCCGTTGATGCTCCCCGCCTCGCTGATGGTTCAGCCCGCGTCCTGGCATGTCATATCGGCCTCCTCCTGGGCGGCGCTCGGCTATGTGTCGCTCTTCAGCATGCTGATCGGCTTCATCTTCTGGTACAAAGGGCTGGCTGCGGGCGGGATCGCCGCCGTCGGCCAGCTCCAGCTATTGCAGCCGTTCTTCGGGCTTGGCCTGTCGGCGGCGCTGTTGCACGAAACCGTCAGCCCCTTGATGCTGGCGGTTACGCTGGGCGTGGTGCTGTGCGTGGTGGGCTCGCGCAAATTTGGCCGTCAGCGGGTTGTCGCAGGGAGCGGGAGCCGTGATTGACCGCCCCGTCATCCGCCGTCCCGGGTCGCGGCGGCGTAACCGCCTTACCCGGGCGACAGCATGATAAACGGCTGGAGGACGCGTCGCCGGGGAGGACGACCGTCTACACCGGCCGCGCGTACTGAAGCATCACCTGCAACAGCACGTTGGCGCCGGCGGCGACGTGCTCCGGCGAGGCATACTCAATTTCGTTATGGCTGATCCCGTCCTTGCAGGGAATAAAAATCATCCCGGTGGGCGCCAGGTAGCTCATATACACTGCGTCATGCCCGGCGCCGGAGACGATCGACCGCGCCGGATAGCCCAGCCGCTGCGCGGCATCGGCAATGGCCTGCTGGCATTCGGCATCGAACGGCGCCGCCGGATAGTGGCTTACCTGCTTCAGGGCCACCTGCAGACCGCTCTCCCGCTCAACCTCCGCGATAAACGCCCGCAGCTGGCGATCCATCTCATCCACCAGCGCATCGCTGAGATTGCGCATATCAATGGAGAAGGTGACCTCCCCGGGTACCACGTTGCGGCTGTTGGGCCACACCTGCACGCTGCCGACGGTGCCGCGTCCCTCTTCGCTGCGCCCGGCAATGGCCACCACTTCCTGCATAATGCGCGTCGCCACCTGCAGGGCATCCTGACGCAGGCGCATCGGCGTGGGCCCGGCGTGCGAGGCCTGACCGGTGACCACGCAGTCGTACCAGCGGATCCCCAGCACGCCCTGCACGATACCGATGGTTTTCGCTTCATCTTCGAGAATCGGCCCCTGCTCAATGTGCGCCTCAAAATAGGCGCCGATGGGGTGCTCCCCCGGGATCTGCTCACCGATATAGCCGATCTGCGCCAGCGCCTCGCCGACGCTGACGCCCTCTTTATCCGTGACGGCCCACGTCTCTTCCAGCGGGAAGACGCCGGCAAAGACCCCGGAGCCCATCATCACCGGCACAAAGCGCGACCCCTCTTCGTTGGTCCAGAACACCACCTCAATCGGCGCGTCGGTGTCAATCTGCAGATCGTTGAGCGTGCGCACCACCTCCAGCGCCGCCAGCACGCCGTAGTTGCCGTCAAATTTGCCGCCGGTGGGCTGGGTGTCAATATGGCTGCCGGAGACGATGGGCGGCAGGCTGGGGTTGCGGCCTTCCCGGCGCATAAACACATTGCCGATTTTATCGATGGTGACGCTCATCCCGGCCTCCCGCGCCCAGCCTATGACCTTGTCCCGCCCCTGGCGGTCGAGGTCGGTGAGAGTCAGACGGCGGCAGCCGCCCTTCGGCGTGGCGCCGATCTGCGCGAGATCCATTAACGACGCCCACAGGCGGTCGCCATTGATGCGCCAGCCGGTGGTGTCGGTCGCGGGGGTAAAAAGTACATCACTGCTCATGGTGGTCTCCTGACATCAAGGTCGCCGCCAGCGTAACCGGCGGTGGGAATGCGCTATCAACGCCTGGTCTTCATCCTGTATGGTTTTTTGCCGCTACTCAGACGGCAAGAGCCTGGGCGTTAGCGTCAATCGCCAGCTCGCGCCAGCGGTGGCAACTCACCGCGTGGCGCTCCGCGACGGATTCCGTCGGCGGCAGACTCTGCTCACAGACCGGGCGACGGTGCGGGCAGCGCTCGGCAAAAGCGCAGCCGGGCGGCAAGCGCGCCAGATCCGGCGGCGCGCCGGGAATGCAGTGCAGGGCATCACCTTTCTTAAGCCCCTCTTTCGGCCGACTGCCCAGCAGCACCTGGGTATACGGATGGCGCGGGTGGCGCAGGATCTCGTTCATCGACGCCTCCTCGACGATCCGCCCGGCGTACATCACCGCCACCCGGTCGGCGATCTCCACCGCGGCGCCGATATCGTGGGTCACAAACACGATCGACAGCCCACGCTGCTTTTGCTGCTCGCGCAGCAGGATCAGGATCTGGATTTGCACCGTGGCGTCGAGGGCGGTGGTCGGCTCATCCGCCAGCAGCAGCTGCGGGTTACAGGAGAGCGCAAGGGCGATCATCGCCCGCTGGCGCATCCCGCCGGACATCTCGTGCGGGTATGCATCCAGCCGCCGCTCGGGGCTGGGAATGCGCACCTGGCGCAGGGCCTCCAGCGCCCTATCCCGGGCCGCCTGGCGCGACAGCCCTTCGTGGCGGCGCAGCCCTTCAATAATCTGTTGTCCGACGGTGTAGACCGGATCGAAGGCCAGCAGCGGCTCCTGAAAAATCATCGCGCAACGTCCGCCGCGGTAGCGCCGCAGCTGACTGGCGCTCATCGTCAGCACCTCGTCGTCCCCCACCTGCAGGGTGCCGGAGAGCTCACTGCTCCCCGGCGGGTGCAGGCGCATCAGCGCTCGCAGGGTCACGCTCTTGCCGGAACCCGACTCGCCAATCAGCGCCATCACCTCCCCCTTTTGTACGTCAAAGGAGACCCCGTTGACCGCGTTGATGGTCTGTCCGTCGCGGCGAAAGACGACCCGCAGGTCGCGCACATGGACAAAGGCGTTATCCGACATGGCTGACCTCCTTAAGGGGGATGCTTTGATGCCAGGGCGAGGCCGGCTGCGCCATCAGGCAGGCGCTCTGGTGCCCCTCCCCGACCGCCTCCAGCCGCGGTTTTACCTCGGCGCAGACCGCCTTCGCATGCGGGCAGCGGGTGTGAAAGCGGCAGCCGCTCGGCGGCGCGATGGGGCTGGGGGGATCGCCGCTCAGCGGTGAGGTCAGGGTGCGGTTTTCCGGGTCCATGGAGGGCATCGAGCTTAACAGCGCCCGGGTATAGGGGTGGGCGGAGGCGGTAAACAGCTGCTCCGCCGGGCCAATCTCCACCACTTCGCCAAGGTACATGACGAGGATCCGATCCGACAGCCAGCGAACCACGTGCAGATCGTGGCTGATGAACACGTAGGTCAGCTCGAGGGTCCGTTTCAGCTCCTGCAGCAGCTGCAGCACCTGGGCTTCGACCGATTTATCCAGCGCCGACACCGCCTCATCGAGGATCACCAGTCGCGGCTTCATCGCCAGCGCGCGGGCGATATTCACCCGCTGCCGCTGGCCGCCGGAGAGCGCATGCGGGTAGCGGTCGGCAAAGCGCGCCGGTTCAAGGCCAACGTGCGCCAGCAGATAGCGGGCATATTCGCTGGCCTCCCTGGCGCTGACGCCATGTACGCGCTGGCCGAAGGCGATGCTCTCCTCCATGGTCATGCGCGGATTGAGCGAAGCATAGCTATCCTGGAAGACCATCTGCACCTGGCGACGGTAGGCTTTCAGCGGCAGACGCGACGAGCCGACCCCCTGTCCGTCGAAGATCAGTTCGCCGCTGTCCTGGGTGAGCAACTGCATCAGCAGCCGGGCGGTGGTCGATTTGCCGCAGCCCGACTCGCCGACCACCCCCAGGGTTTCGCCTTTCATCACCGTGAAGCTGATATCGTCCACCGCCTGCACCACCTCCCGGCCTTTGCCGCCGCGAAAGTACTTCAGCAGGTGATTAACCTTCAGCAGCGGCTGCGCCGGCCCGCCAAGGTCGATATTGATAAAGGGTTGCATCGCTTACTCCTTAATCGCCATTGCCGCACGCAGGCGGTCCGCGAGGATATTGAACGAAATGGAGGTGATAAAAATCATCAGGCCCGGCAGGGCGGCCACCCACGGCTGGGTATAGATTGCCGTGCGCAGCGTATTGAGCATCAGCCCCCACTCGGGCTCCGGCGGCCGCACGCCGAGGCCGAGAAACGACAGGCCGGAGGCGAGGATCATGCACACCGAAATCAGCCCGGTGGAGAAAACGAAGATCGGCCCGAGCACGTTGCCCAACACCTGGACGCGGATAATGGTGAACGCGCTGGCGCCAGTGGCCCGGGCGGCGTCGATATAGTCCATATGCCGCACCTGGGCGGTCACGCTCTCGGCAATCCGCGCCACCTGCGGGACAAACACGAGGGTCAGCGACAGCAACGCATTGCCGATGCCCGCCCCCAGCGCTCCCGACAGCGCAATCGCCAGCAGGACGGAGGGAAAGGCATAGAACACATCCACGGTGCGCATAATCACGGTATTGGTTTTTCCGCCCGT
>NZ_PIOG01000220.1:0-12302 GCF_002810545.1 Klebsiella sp. A-Nf5
AAGGTAACAACCAGCGGGCTCGTTCAGCAGGTCCCCGCAAAACGTCAAAACCGCGGCCCCGGCAACTCAACGGGTGACGGTTTTTAAAGGCAAAAACAACAGAGTAAGGAGATTCATCATGGCAGCACGTGGCGTAAACAAAGTCATTCTGGTCGGGCATCTGGGGCAGGACCCGGAGGTGCGTTACATGCCCAACGGGGGCGCAGTGGCAAACCTGACGCTGGCCACGTCCGAAACATGGCGTGACAAACAGAGCGGGGAACTGCGCGAAAACACCGAATGGCACCGTGTTGTCATGTTCGGCAAGCTCGCGGAAGTGGCGGGCGAATATCTGCGTAAAGGCGCGCAGGTCTACATCGAGGGACAGATGCGCACCCGTAGCTGGCAGGACGATACCGGAGCGACCCGCTACGTCACTGAGGTGCTGGTCGGGCAGAACGGCACCATGCAGATGCTTGGTGGTCGTCGTGAGGGCGGCCCGACTGAGAGCGCCGCGCAGCAGCAGCCCGCGCAGCCGCAGAGTCCTGCCGCCCCGGCTCAACCTGCTCAGGCTCCGGCTAAATCCCCGAAAGCGAAGGGCGGTAAAAAAGGCCGTCAGAGCGCTGCCCCGTCTCAGTTGCCTCCCCAGCCGTTCCCGGACGATTACCCGCTGACCGATGACGATGCACCCTTTTAAACCATGATGAGCACGCCCCGCTCAGGCGGGGCAGAAAAGGAGAAACACATGGACCACAACGTTTTGTCCCCCCTCGAATCCCTGCCGGATGGCACGTTTACCCGTAGTCAGGCGCAGGTAGTCGCGGCGCAGTATCAGAATGTGGCGATTGAAGATGACCAGGGGACCCATTTTCGCCTTGTCGTCCGTCATCAGGATGACGGCAGCCTGGTCTGGCGCGTCTGGAATTTTGAACCGGGCGGTGAGGCCCTGATGAACCGTTATATCCGGGACTACGGAGTACGCAAAACGCAGTAAGCAGTAAGAGGTGCCGGGCAGATGGGTCTGCCCGGCAGACATTAACTAATATCGGAGAGAAATCAATCATGTCAGTGACCGAGTCTAAAGCAAAAACCCCCGCGAAAACCAGTAAAAAAGTGGTAAAACCTGCCGAATCCGCCGCCCTGAAAGCCGCGCTTGAGGCCGCACAGATTGAGATGGTGCCGCTGTCAGCACTGGTCAAATCCCCGCTGAACGTCCGCACTATCCCGTATCCGCCGGAGAGCGTGCGGGACATGGCTGACTCCATTCTCGCAGTCGGCCTCATTCAGAATCTGGTGGTCCACTCGCTGCCGGACGGTCTGTCAGGCGTCGCGGCGGGCGGTCGTCGTCTGGCGGCCCTGCAGCTTTTACTCAGCGAGCAGCGCATCGGTGCCGGGCATCAGGTCATCGTGAAGCGCGTCAGCGACGAACTGGCGGTGGTGGCTTCGATGGTCGAGAACAACAACCGGGTGGCGATGCACCCGGCAGAGCAAATCAGCGGTTTCCGCACGTTGTCTGAGCAGGGAAAGACCCCGGCGCAAATCGGGGACCAGCTGGGCTACAGTTCGCGCCACGTCCAGCGCATGCTGAAGCTCGCCAGCCTTGCCCCGGAGCTTATCGCCCTGCTGGCAGAGAACCAGCTCGACGTGGAGCAGTGTCAGGCACTCAGTCTGGAAAGTGACCCGGCGCGTCAGGTGGAGATTTACCAGCGCGTGAAGGCGCAGCACAGCTATGCTCCCGCTCACATGCTTAAACGCGCCATCACGGACACCGAAATATCGGTTCGCGACGCCCGCTTTATGTTTGTCGGGCGCGAAGCGTATGAGGCCGCAGGGGGCGACGTGCGCGAGGACCTGTTCAGTGCCCAGGAGGGTGACGGAACGGCAGACGGGGTGCTGGTCGGGCGTCTGGTGCAGGAGAAGCTGGAGTCCGCCGCGCTGGCTGTTGAAATGCAGGAGGGCTGGTCATGGTCACTGGCACGGGAAGATGCGGTCAGAAACTACGGTGACGACCGGGAGCATTATCTGGTCCTGCCGGAGCCGGAGGGCGAACTCAGCGCTGACGAGCAGCAGCGTCTCGATGAACTGTACGCCACGCAGGAAGCTACTGAAACATTTGAGGATGAAGCTGCCATTCAGGTGCTGATTGATGAACTTGTCGATGCCGTAACGGCTCGGGCATGGACACCGGAGCAGAAAGCGGCCTGTGGCGTTGTGGTCAGCCTGTCTGACGGCGAGCTTTGCATCCAGCGGGGTGTGCAGAAGAAGGTGAGGGAGGCGGTCGCTGACGGGCAGGAAAGCACGGGTACTCAGGCCTCCGTGCATGTGGTCGCCAGCAGTACCCCGGATGTGGCAGAGGGTATCAGCGTACCGCTCCTGAAAAAAATGTCGTCCGAGAGAACGCTGGCGGTACAGGCTGAACTGGTGCGGCAGCCACAGAAAGCCGTGGCCCTGATGGTCTGGCGGCTGTGCAGTTGCGTGTTCCACTACTGCATCACCACCCGGCACCCGTTCGTGATGCGTCTTGAGGTCCACCACCGCGGTCTCACCAGCGAAGCCCCGACCGGAGAAGAGGGTCAGGCATGGCAGTCTCTGATGCAGGAGAAAGCCCGTCTGGAAGCCCTGCTGCCGGAGGGCTGGAAGAGCGATTTCACCACCTTCTTTTCCCTTAACGGCGAGACCCTGATGTCGCTGATGGCCTTCTGTACCGCCTGTTCGGTGGATGGTGTCCAGACCCGGGAACACGGACATACCCGCCGCAGTGACCTTGACGGTGTCGAGGCTGCACTCGGGTTCCACCTGCGCGACTGGTGGCAGCCAACCGCGGATAACTTCCTCGGGCTGCTCAGCAAAAATCAGATTGTGGCGGCGCTGAAAGACGCCGGACTGACCGGGGCCGCCTCGGATGCTGAAAAAATGAAGAAAGGCGATGCCGCCAGTCACGCCGAACAATGGCTCTCCGGGACCCGATGGGTGCCGGGATGGATGCAGTCCCCGGATGCCGCAACGCCGGAAGAAGCAAACACCACGCCTGACACTGATGAACCCACCTCACACGCTGTCTGATAACGGAGAGCCGCCCTGCGGGGCGGCGATAAGGAGACCATAATGCGCAATGTTATTACCCCCGAAGTCCTGAACACCATGACCCTACAGGAATTCGAAGACTGGCGCGAAGGAGGGGAGGACTTACGCCGCGAACTGACCCATGCCGTGATGCGTGACCTGAACTGCCCGGATAACTGGGACATGAACGGGGAGTACCGCAGCGAGTTCGGGGGATTTTTCCCGGTACAGGTCCGCTTCACGCCTTCACACGGTAACTATCATCTCGCCGGCCTGGATGGTGGTGTTTGCCCCTGCCAGCGGTCGTCCGTTCTCGGTTATCAGCACCCTGCCTGACTGGTCGCCGGAAGCCATCAGCCACACGCTGAGTCTGGTTGCCCGGCTTGATGCCGATGGCTACAGTCAGGCCAGCATCATCAGCATGCTGGTCATGGAGGGCGCACAGTGAATGCATCAACAACGTCTCTGGTGACCCTGAAGCCAGCCCGACAGGCAGCGCTGCAGGCGGTCCTGTCGGTGGAGGAATCCCGCCGTCTCGGTGCGCGTCTGCCCGCCATGCCACACGTGCGCACCTTCCTGCGCCTGCTGACCGGGAGCAGCCGCATGAACACGACCGTGGCGCAGCGCATTCCCGGCCTCAGCTGGGACCCGAAGCATCGCCTGAGCAGCCTCAAGCAGGTGGAGGAGGCGCTCGACGCACTGATTGCCAGCCACGGGGAGTGCTGCCCGCTGCCGCTGCCGGTGGATGTTCAGGCTGAACTGTTCCCGGAGGTGCTGCACACCCGTACAGAGCGTCGGTTGCAGCGCAGAAACATCGCGTTCACCCGCAGGATGCGCCGTGAAGAACGGACGCTGGCGCATCACTGGCGGCTGCGGCAGAACCTGCTGGGGCAGGCCGTCACGGAGCTGAACTTTCAGTCCCCGGAGACAGTCAGCAGCTGGTACCGCCGGTGGGCCGAAGAGTTTGACGCGCGCGAGCTGGAGCCGGCCTTCTGGCACTGGCGGTCGCGGTTTGCGTCGCTGGCCTCCCTGGACTGGCTGCGTGACGCAAAGGAGCCGCTGTACGGGGTCATTCATGAAATCGGCTTCATTGTGCGTGACACCCCGGAGGCTGTCCGTCAGGCAGAGCGCTGGCAGGTGCCGAACAAGCTGACGGACCGGAGGCGGAGATGAGGTGGCGTTACTCCCTGCGCTGGAAATTACCCTCACCGTGTCCCGGTCCGCATGAACTGGCATCCGAAGTGGTGGAGGCCGGACAGCCTGCGCCCGAATCCATTATGTCGCGCTGGGTGGCGGGCGCGGGGTATGCGGTGTGCGTGGATTTTCTCAGCGACAGGCAAATCAGGCGCTGGAGCGATGAGCGTAAGGCCGCCACTCGTCGCCGGAATCTTGAGCGGCGGGTCAACAAAATCGCCCCCCTGTTTGCGGAGGAACTGATTGCGCGGGAGCTTGAAAGCAGGCCTGATTATTTTCGCGGGAAATCAGTCAGCTGACGGCAGGAAACCTGGTCAGTCTGGCAGACGATAAGGTACAATGGCGGTGGCGCTTGAGGCTTTTTGCCTCATGACGTGAGGGTGGTTTGTTGCCGGGTTGTGTGGCAGAAAGCAGAAAGCCCCGTAGTTAATTTTCATTAACCCACGAGGCCCACTGTATGTCTAGTCAACACCAGTATGGCCTCTTACCGTGCGTAATGCAAGGAGGAGTAACCCATGAAACTGCCGCGAAGTACCCTGTTGTGGTGCGTACTGATAGTGTGTCTCACACTGCTGATATTCACTTACCTGACGCGGAAATCGCTTTGCGAAATTCGCCTGAAGGACGGACAACGGGAGGTCGCTGCAATTATGGCTTACGAATCCAGCGGTAAGTAGCAACCTGGAGGCGGGGAAAACCCCGCCTTTTCAGGGCTGCGTTGGTCTGACATGCCTGAAGCGCCTTTATGAAGGGGTTGCCGGTTCACCGGTAGCCCCTTTTTCCTTGCTGACAGACCGCCAAAAAACCGCCTGCGGCGCGTGGCAGGGCTGCGCTGACGCGCCGCCACGGCCACTCTGTCACAGGTCAGATATCCTTTTCCCGGGCTGACTGTAACTGTTCCGCTGATATCTTCCCCTGCTGCTTTCTCTCTTCTGCTGTTTCTTTCTGACTGACCTGACCCGGGGACACCTTCGGCTCCCGACCGCTGCGCGTCCGGTCGTCGAGCCACACTCCGCTAACCGCGAAATGACGCGGTAAGCTCCGCCGAACCCGCCAGGCGGTTTCGGGCCTGCCGGCTAGTGTCTGATGTCTGACGTCAACGGCAGGCTTGCAGCATCCTTGTCAGGATGCGCCGCCCTTTTACGCGCCGTGACCTGCGCTTTTCGCACCCCGGCAAACGGCCGCCGGGCTGTAAGGGGCAACGCCGTTTTCGCTGCCGCTTCTCCGACGTTGCGGCGGGTTCCTGCTCTTTCCTTTCCTGGTGCCCTTTCACCCCTTTGAGTCCTTTCGCCGGGGCTGAGACAAGCACAACCCGCCTGGCTGTCCAGTACCGCTGATGCTCTCCGGCGACATTTTTTGCCGAAAACCCGACAAATAATGTCGCCTCCGTACCGGACATCTGCACCGGGCCGTGCTCGTTGACGCCCTTGCGGCGAACGGCTCTCAAACGGGTGAAGGTAACAACCAGCGGGCTCGTTCAGCAGGTCCCCGCAAAACGTCAAAACCGCGGCCCCGGCAACTCAACGGGTGATGGTTTTAAACACCAAAAGCCAGAAAAAAGGGAAAAAATCATGAATATCAGCATCGTTAGTTCCGGCTCTTCCATTCTGCGTACCGATGGTTTTGTGCGCAACATCCACGCCGCTAACCCGTTCGATGTTATCCGCGCCGATGTGGTGCTTGCGCGCATCGAGAAAGAGGCGGGGCGCTGCTGCGGGCTGCATTACGAGCTGTATCAGGCGCGCGTGCTGGGCGATGCGCTGGATTATCTGGATGCGCTGCCGCTGAAAGACCGCCCGACGTTCATGGGCGCGGCGGCAAAACGCGGGTATCTGCTTACGCTGGCGGAAGAAGATCACGCGCAGGAAGCCCGTGATGTGCTGCTGAGTGAACTGGCGGCAAACGAGTAGACAAACACGGGTGGCGGCATGTTGCTGCCACCTCTTACCCCCGAAGGAGAAAACCATGCATTTACACCTGACTGAATCCTCAGCCCGTCCGGGAATGCAGGTCACCGCCGAAGCCGAGCGTGAATACTGGCTGAGTCGCCAGAAAGCGGCGGTGAAAGCCCCCGCTGAAATCGACGTTCACGCCTTCCACGACGCGCTGGGCCTGATGTACCCGCTCAACTGGTCAACGAGTGAGAGCGGCGGCTGGGAGACGTTCATGCTGCAGGAGATGGTCTGCGGTGACGTGACAGAGATTTATGCCCGCTGCGGAGCCAGATATTTCCGGCTGCGGGATGTGTGCAACCTGAGCCATGCGCAGATTAAAACGCGCATTAAGGAGGAATTTAACCTGTTACAGAAATGAAAAAAGCAGGGAAAACCCTGCTTCATCCACGCCGTAAAAGTCGCTGTAACGATTTTTACGACTATTCAAATAAACCTAGGAGTTCAAAATGAACGTATCCATTGTTTCACCTTCCACTGAGGCTGTAAAGCCCCGCCGTCACCAGCGCATTCTGCGCGATGACATCGCCGCGCAGGAAATTGACCCGGCGCTGAAGGCCTTCGGACGGCATATTGCCCGGAGCATTCGCAAGGGGCGCGGCGTTCATATCCCCGCGATGAACAACACCGCCTTCGGACAGGTGCTCCGCACGCTCGAACTCAAACGCGCATTTAACTAAAAAAGGTGAGCCGCTCCTTCGGGAGCGGCAACAGCGGAGGATTGTATGTCACAGCTGAGTTTTGCCGATTTTTTTAACATGGCCAGAGAAAGCGCAGATAATCCCCCTGTGATTCAGGTCAGGCCGCAGGTTCCGGAAATGGTGTCTTCTGTTCAGCGTTTGATGAACGAGCAGCACAGCCGGAGCCGGTTTATTCGCGTGTTTAAAGACACGGGCCGCCATCTGGGGCGCTGGGAGGTGTTCAGTGATTTTCTGTCACTGGCTGCCAGTGAACTGGATATGGCCCGCATCAGAACGCCGGAAAGCATGGAGCACTGCCGGAAAATCTGCGCGCGTTATGGGGCGTCAGATATCGCGAACATGCAGGAGATGTTCTGCATGATGGTATGCGCTCTTGAAGCGAAATTTCATGATTTCCTCGGTGCCATTTTCATGGAGCTTGAGCTGAGCGATAGCTTTCGCGGGCAGTACTTTACCCCTTATTCGGTCCAGTGCCTCATGGCCCGGATGCTGATCCCGGGCGTCAGGGACACTATCCGCCGGGAAGGGATAGCCACGGTCAGCGATCCGGCCTGTGGTGCCGCCGGGATGCTGATTGCGTATGCGGAATGCCTGCTTGAGGCAGATATCAATCCTTCCATGCACATGTTCGGCAGCTGCATCGATATCGACCCGGTGGCGGCAGATATGGCCTTCATCCAGCTGTCTCTGCTGGGTATTGCGGCGGAAGTGGTCACGGGTAACACCCTGACGATGCAGTTCCGGCGGGTAAGATACACACCTGTGTATTACCTCAATGACTTCGAAAAACGTCTGGCAGACCTGAACCGGTACCGGGGTATGCTGGAGTTTATGCGCGGAATACCGGAGGCGGCGTAAATAACCAGAAGGGCAGGGGATAACCTGCCCGACTGCGGAAAAAAGGCCGCGCACCTGCGGTGCCGGATAATACCGGCTGCGCTACGCGCGGCCCGTATCAGTCCGTCGCGGGTTTCTCTCTTCATTATTATTTATTTGTCACTGTTATATTTCATCCGGCATCCTGCTGTTTATCTCTTCTGATATTTATCCTTTGCGCTGAAAATAATAAACACTGGGCCGGGCGTCATCCCTGGCGGGACACGGCTGTCATAAACAGAGCCAGCAAGCTGTCTCTGCCCTGCCGGGTTTCCATCCTGACGCAAATTCAACATCGCGCTTGCTGCATCCTTATCAGGATGCGCGGCTTTCACCGTGGCGATAAATACCCGCCACTCTGAGGCCGGAACGTGAATTCGGTAAAGACCGAATTGACGTTCCGGGTTGTGTGCATGCTCAGCCCCGCGCTATATCGCCCGACATCATCTTTTCGCGGAGGGCGGCTTTTAGCATCCGCCGTGGCGAAAATAAAGGGGTGTATAAACGCTTCGCGCCCCTTTATTTTCGCCACGGCGGATGCAAATTGCCCTTTGCCGCTCAGTGATGAAGTCGAACGATTTAATAAACCGCAAAGGAGACATTCATCATGCACACAATAAACGTCAACCCCAACGTTAACACCGCCACTCGTGAATCAGACGAACAATTTAAAACAGACAACTATCTGCGTTATGCCGTCACCGATGGCGATGAGCGTCTGGATTTTATCCCGGCCCTCTTTTTTACGCCGTCAGCCGATAATATGGCGGCAGGCTGGTTACGCCAGCACTCTGATTACGACGGCGGTTTCTGGTCTTACTGGATCATTCCGCAGGGTGTTGGCGGGAATATTACCCCGAACCGTGTTCAGTTCATCACCACGCAGACCGGGTATATCGCACCGGAAGGAAAAGAGTCTTACAGGATGCGCATCCCCGGTAATTATTTTGAGGGAGAGGTCAGCGCCGATGCAGCAGGGATTATTGCCACGCTGACGATAATGAACTGGCTGTCATGGCAGGTCGCGGATATGGGGCCGGAATATGCCCGCGTCTGTAAACATCTGGTTTCCCGTCAGGATGCGCTGAAAGATTATATCAGCATTATTCATCATCCCGAACGGCATTTAATCTGGCGGGCGATTGATTAATCATACATCTGAAAAAAAAGACCTCATTCATGAGGTCTTTCGTTTTTAACAGACCGGGATTGTCCGGCATTTTTATTTTCCTTGATGGCCCGGTAGACAGCTTCAATCTTTCTCGCATATGCCAGTCGTCGCATGTCCTGCCTGTCCGTTCTGCGAAATCCCGCGTTGTAGGCACCGACTGCCTCCCAGCTCACGCCCCACTTGTTAAAAGCCAGCGCCAGATAATACGCACCGGTGTAAATATTCAGGCAGGCATCCGTCAGAAGATGTTCCGGTTTAATACCGAACTCCGATAACCGGGCATGGTGCTGCGAATCGATCTGCATCAGTCCGGCTCCGTATCCTGTTCCCGGATTTTTTCCGACAGCATCCACCACCCATTTCGATTCCTGCCATGAAATAGCCCGAAGCAGATCCGGATCAATCCGGTAATCCCGTCCCGCCATATCAAAACAATCCGTGGCCCATGCAGGCGTGGATATTAATAGCAGGGCAGCAAACGCCAGTATTTTTCTCAAAAGACTCCCTCCGGGCCGATTCCTGTAATTACGTTAACCCAGACCAGAACCAGACTCAACAAATATGCACTCCTCACCACAAAATCACCACACACTACGCAAAATTAAAATTTTGCAGATTGCTATTTGGAAACAGTGAGTTAACGTGGCTTACATTATTTTATTTAATATAAGCTAATGTGTAAGTGAATTAAAAACGATTCACTGACAATTCATGAATGATTCGCTAATAAATCGTTTACGATTCACCTCATTGGAATCAGGGGGTTAAGATGAATTGACTTGTAAATCAATTCATGATGTGATTCGCATAGTGAATTGCAAAAGAAAGGCCTGAGACACGATTCAATTCACGAATCAAATTGCGAGTCCTTCGCATGGTTTTGAATCTGAGAAATAGATACAGGTTTTAATTTTAATAAGGAGATCGAGATGGGTAAAGTGCAGGCCTACCCCAGTGATGAGGTGTGTGAGAAAATTAATGCGATTGTGGAAAAACGCAGAATGGAGGGGGCTAAGGATAAGGATGTCAGCTTTTCCAGTATATCTACAATGTTACTTGAGTTAGGCCTTCGGGTTTATGAAGCTCAGATGGAACGTAAAGAATCCGGATTTAATCAGATGGCGTTCAACAGAGCCTTACTTGAAAGTGTTGTGAAAACACAATTTTCAGTGAATAAAGTTCTGGGCATTGAGTGCCTGAGCCCTCATGTCAAAGATGATCCCAGATGGCAATGGAAGGGTATGGTTCAAAATATCCAGGAGGATGTTCAGGAAGTCATGCGTACATTCTTTCCTGATGAGCAGGAGGAAGCGGATGAATAGCATGAGAATTTTCGTATAGTGTGTCTTGCTGAATTTATTTTGAATTTTCATTATTCAAAATGAACGATTATTCTTTTCTGCTTTAATTATTCAGGATAAAGATCTGGTTTTATTGGATGACTTTTCTAGATGTGGGTCTTATAATTCAGGGGTAGTTTAAAAATTTAAGAAGCATTAGCGTCAGAAGTATCGGCTTCTGACGCTAACTATCCATAGATACCTTATTAGGAGGCGCCTATGTGTGCGAAGGATCGTAGTCAAATTACTGTACTTAGTCAAACGGAAACCATTCATTCTTTTAGCGAGATGCTTAACTTTTCATCTTGCCCCTCCTTCATTAGAAACACCCAAGGTGAATTCCTTCATACTAGCCCACTTTTTGACAAAATCTTCTTAACTTCCGTAACATCTGTTGCTTGGTTTTCGGCGCTACCCTTAAAAACTAAAATAGAGCTTATCCAGTCGGAAATTAAATCTTTTACGGAAGATTCTTCTGTTTTGGTAAGAGGTATTGGTTTTGGGGATATATCATGGACAGTTTTTATTGAGAGCTTTCACCTTGATGATGAAAAATATAGTCGATGGGTTTTTATTAGAGAGGGTGAGGCTATATGCGACTACTCAAAAGAATATGCTGATTTTTCATCAAAAATGGAAAAATATATAGACCGCATTTCAAAAACGGCCAATTCTGATTGGGCTATATTTAATCTTTATTCGGTTGGGTTTTCTCATGCCACTATATCTAAAATTACAGGTGTTAAAGAACAAACATCCAGAAATACAGTTCGTCATATAAAAAACGAACTCAATTTCCCCGATCGTGACTATATTATATTGTCTTCTATTTGTGCTCTTAGTTATGGGAGAATTGTGGGGAATGTTATTGAAATACTAAAGGGTGATGTTAATTTTTTGTTACTTCAATAGTACAATTCGTACTATTGAATTGTGAAAATAATTTACTCAAAATCTCTCCTTTATTGGTTTACATTTTTATTCACCAATGTAAACTTTTTTAAGAGTTGGTAATCTTATTTTGGAGGTCGATTGGAGAGAGCGATTAGGAGTAACGCACGACCTGCGCCAGGAAAAAATGTGCTTTTGAAACTGGATGAAGAGACTAATCGTCGACTTATCAAAGCAAAAGACAGAAGCAGAAGAAGTAAAACATCCGAAGCTTATTTGAGACTGAAAGATCATCTTGAGAGGTTTCCGGACTTTTATAACTCAGAACTTACCGTACCAGGAGGTGAACAGGAGGAGTGATTTAGCAATATAGTCATAAATCTGTTTTATATATCTACCATTCTTATTTAAAGGAAATAAACATGAATGCTGTATTAAGTGTTCAGGACACTGCTGTCTCTGAAGAAACTAATCCGTCTTTTCTGTCCCGTGTTTTCAATAAAAAGAAAGCCCTGAAAGTCGCTAAAGTTGCGCTGCCGGTTGCTGCTGTGGCGGCGTTCTTCCCGGATGCTGCGATGGCCACCACCACGGCAACAGACCTGATGAAGTCAGGGGATGCGACCGTGAAAGGCACGTTTGGTAAGTCTTCCAGCGTCGTCAAATGGGTGGTTCTGGCAGAAGTCGTCGCCGGCGGCATCATGTACATGATGACCAAAAACGTGAAGTTCCTGTTCGGCTTCGCGATTATTTCCACCTTTATCACCATCGGTATGTCAGTCGCCGGTTACTGACAGGACGCTCGTGATGACGGGAGACGAATTAAAGCGATACCGTTTCCCGGAAACACTGACTAACCAGTCCCGCTGGTTTGGCTTATATCTCGATGAACTTATCCCGGCCGTGATTTGTCTCGGCTGGGGTTTCTGGACCAGCAAGTTCATTTTTGGTATGGCTGCAGCGGCACTGGTTTTCTGGGGTATCAAGAAACTGAAAAAAGGGCGGGGCAGTTCCTGGCTACGCGACCTGATTTACTGGTATCTGCCAACCTCCCTTCTTAAAGGTTTCTTTCATGATGTTCCGGACTCCTGTTTCCGGCAGTGGATTAAATAAATCAACGGGGAAATAACATATGGAA
>NZ_PIOG01000010.1:0-12071 GCF_002810545.1 Klebsiella sp. A-Nf5
TTTGCCAGCAGACCGGTGGCGATAAGCGGCGCGGTGCCTCCGGCCAGCGCGGCGCCCAGCTGGTAGCCGAGGGTGATCCCGGTATAGCGCACATTGGCGCTGAAAATCTCAGAGCACAAGGTGCCGAGCACCGCGGTTACCGGCGCCCACAGGATGCCGAAGGCAACGACCGTCGCCAGCATGATGCCCCAGCTGGTGCCGGTGTCGAGTAGCAGGAACCACGGGACGATAAACAGCCCCAGCAGCACCACGCTTAGGGTGTACATTTTTTGCCGCCCCACCTTGTCTGACAGTAGCCCCATCAGCGGGATCATCACGGTGGCGACCAGAGCGCCCAGGGTCACGGATTCCAGCGCCTGCGACTTTTGGTAACTCAGGGTGGTGGTGGCATAGCTGACCACAAAGGTGGAGAAAATATAGAAAGGGGCGGTCTCCACCACTTTCAGACCAGCGGCAATCAGCACTTCCCGCCAGTGGTGCTTGAGCGTTTCGCGCAGCGGAGCCTTTGCCACCTGGCCGGATTTTTTCACCTGCTTAAAGGCGGGCGTTTCGTCGATATCTTTGCGGATCCACAGGCCGAGAAAAACGAGGACGGAGCTGAGCAGGAACGGTATACGCCAGCCCCAGGCGAGAAACTGTGTCTCGTCAAACAGGGTCATCAGCGAGACGATAAACGTCGCCATCAGCATGCCGATGGTCACGCCGGCCTGGGGAATGCTGCCGAAAAAGCCTTTCCGCTTTTCCGGCGCGTATTCGTAGGCCAGCAGCAGCGCACCGCCCCATTCACCGCCGATACCCATGCCCTGAATAATGCGCAGGGTAATCAGCAGGGCGGGCGCCCAGAGGCCCACCATCTCATAGGTGGGAAGCAGGCCGATCGCCACCGTGGCGCTGCCCATCAGCGACAGGGTCAGCACCAGCGTCTTCTTGCGGCCGATGCGATCGCCGATATGAGCGAAAATGACGCCGCCGATGGGGCGGATAAAAAAGGTCAGCGAGAAGGAGAGCCAGGAGAGGATGAGGCCGATGACCGGGTCGACCATCGGAAAGAAGATTTTGTTGAACACCAGCGCGGCGGCGGTGCCATAGAGAAAATAATCGAACCATTCGATGGCGCTGCCTGTCAGGCTCGCGACCAGGACCTTCTTGTTTTTCTGCAGAATGGATGCAGTGTTGTCTTGTCGATTGCTCATTACGAAACGTTCTCCCGCCACGGTAAATAGGTCAGGTGTCACTCTGCTTAAGCAGGGTGCAACCTGGGTATAAAAAGGTTGTGTAATTGTTAAGCAACTTAGGGTTGAAGGTTACAATTGGCAAGTTCATCGCTGGCAAACTGGGTGTTATGACGCGGTTTGGACTGGTGTAACCGCGAGGCTATTTTTTATTTTCCACCTGATTTTGCTGTTTTTTGTTATTTTCATAGTGAGTTGTTCAGGTGCAACCCGCCTGTTTTTAGATGTTTCTTGTTATTTCAAAATGGTTACAAATCGACGACGCTTTGCCTCCCGCGAGGCGGCGTTTATGATGGCGAATGCATCCTCTCCGATCGGCTGAGAGGGGATTAAGGAGACAGAATGGCAGAACAATTTCCCCCGTTGTCGGCGGCGACGCTGGCGGCGGCTAACCAGGTCGGCGCCTGGCTGGCGCAGGACGATCTGGCGACGCTGCCCGCGCTGCCGCAGGTGGACGTGGTGGTGCTGGCCGGCAACGCCGTGATCCCGACCATCGACGCCGCCTGCCGGCTGGCGGCGGCGCAGGAAGTCCCGCTGCTGATCAGCGGCGGCGTGGGACATTCTACGGGCTTTCTCTACGAGGCGGTGCGTCAGGACAGCCGCTACCGCACGTTGCCGGTGGAGGGGCGTCCGGAAGCGCATATTCTGGCCGATATTGCTCATGACTACTGGCACATTCCGCGCTCGCGGCTGGTCGTGGAGGACCAGTCGACCAACTGCGGCGAGAACGCCCGTTTTACCCGCACAACGCTGGAGAGCCGGGGGATCCTGCATCGTCGCGGGATCGTCATTCAGGACCCCACCATGCAGCGGCGAACCATGGCTACCTTCGCCCGCGTCTGGCAGGGGGCGACGACGCCGCCACAGTGGCTGAGCTTTCCCGGCTGCTCGCCGGTGCTGGAGCAGACCGATGGCCAGCTGAGGTTCGCGGGCGGCGGGGCGGGGCTGTGGCCGGTCACTCGCTACCTGGCGCTGCTGCTGGGCGAGCTGCCGCGCCTGCAGGATACGCCTGAAGGATACGGTCCGCGCGGGAAAGACTTCATTAGCCACGTCACCTTCCCGCCTGAGGTCTTCGATGCCTGGCGACAGCTGCGGGAGGACGCCCAGCTTGCCGGGGCGCTGCAGGCCCGCACCCTCGGCTAAAAACTGCCCGTTTGCGGCAAATTTGTCGCAAACGGGCAGTTTGTGTTATTGAAATGTAACCTCAATCGGGCATTTTTGGCCCGGTTTTATGAATCAGCTCACAGAACTGCGCCAACGTGCTGCGAAGCCACGGCTTATCCGCCCGATATTTAACAAAAAAATTACTTGTTAAATACAAACGCACTACAGGAGCAGCCATGACAGCACCCGTTCAACACCAAATGTATATTGATGGCCAGTTCGTTTCCGGTCGCGGCGACGGCTGGATCGACGTGCTTAACCCGACGACCGAAGCGCTGCTGTCGCGGATCCCGGACGGGACTGCTGAAGAGGCGCGGCTGGCGATTGACGCGGCTGAGCGCGCCCAGCCCGCCTGGGAAGCACTGCCGGCCATTGAGCGCGCGGGCTGGCTGCGCAAGATTGCCGCGGGTATCCGCCAGCGTGCTGAAGAGATTGCCGGGCTGATCGTGGCTGAAGGCGGCAAGATCCAGCAGCTGGCGGCGGTGGAAGTCGCATTCACCGCGGACTATCTCGACTATATGGCGGAATGGGCGCGCCGTTACGAAGGCGAGATCGTGCAGAGCGATCACCCGGGAGAGAGTATCCTCGTCTTTAAACGCGCGCTGGGGGTGACCACCGGGATCCTGCCGTGGAACTTCCCGTTCTTTCTTATCGCCCGCAAGCTGGCGCCGGCGCTGATCACCGGGAATACCATCGTCATTAAGCCCAGCGAATTTACGCCCAATAATGCCATCGCCTTTGCCGAGATTGTCCATCAGGTAGGGTTGCCGAAAGGGGTCTTTAACCTGGTGCTCGGCCGCGGGGAAACCGTTGGTCAGGAGCTGGCCGGCAATCCGAAGGTGGCGATGGTCAGCATGACCGGTAGCGTGGCGGCAGGAGAGAAAATCATGGCCGCTGCGGCGAAAAATATCACCAAAGTGTGCCTCGAGCTCGGCGGCAAAGCGCCTGCCATTGTGATGGACGATGCGGATCTGGAGCTGGCGGTGAAAGCGGTAGTGGACTCACGGGTGATTAACACCGGACAGGTGTGTAACTGCGTCGAGCGGGTCTATGTTCAGCAGGGCATTTACGACCGCTTCGTCAACCGCCTCGGCGAGGCGATGAAGGCCGTGCAGTTTGGCGACCCGGCGGCGCGCGATGACATCGCGATGGGGCCGCTGATCAACGCCGCGGCGCGGGATCAGGTGGCGGGCAAAGTGGCGAAGGCGGTGGCGCAGGGGGCACGGGTGGCGCTGGGCGGCCAGCCGCTGGAGGGCAAAGGCTATTTTTATCCGCCGACCCTGCTGCTGGATGTGCGTCAGGAGATGGACATTATCCACGAGGAAACCTTCGGGCCGGTGCTGCCGGTGGTCGCGTTTTCGACCCTCGATGAGGCGCTGGCGATGGCCAATGACAGCGACTATGGCCTGACCTCCTCGATCTATACCCGCGATCTGAACGTGGCGATGAAGGCGATTAAGGGACTGAAGTTCGGCGAAACCTATATCAACCGGGAAAACTTTGAGGCGATGCAGGGTTTCCACGCCGGCTGGCGCAAATCGGGGATCGGCGGCGCTGATGGCCGCCACGGGTTGAATGAGTACCTGCAGACCCAGGTGGTCTATCTGCAGGCCTGAGGCACTCAACACAGAACGGCGGACAGCTCAGGCTGCCCGCCGTTCGCTTAGCGGGCAAATTTCTCCAGCACGCGGATCAGCTGGGTGACGAAGCCATATTCGTTATCGTACCAGGCGACGGTTTTCACCAGCTGTACGCCGCCGGCTTCCACAATCTCCAGCTGAGTGGCATCGTAGATCGAGCCGAAATGGCTGCCGATAATATCCGAAGAGACAATCTCTTCTTCGGTGTAGCCGAAGGATTCATTGCCCTCGGCCGCCTGCTTCATCGCCTGATTGATTTCCTCAACGCTGACCTTTTTCTCCAGCACCGACACCAGTTCCGTCACCGAGCCGGTTTTGGTCGGTACGCGCTGGGCATGGCCCTTCAGTTTACCGCTCAGGGCGGGGATCACCAGACCAATGGCTTTGGCTGCGCCAGTGGTGTGCGGGATGACGTTTTCTGCCGCCGCTCTGGAGGCGCGCAGATCTTTGCCGCGCGGCCCGTCCACCAGCGACTGGGTGCCGGTATAAGCATGGATGGTGGTCATGGTGCCCACGGTGATGCCGAAGGCATCCTGCAGCACTTTGGCCATCGGCGCCAGGCAGTTGGTGGTGCAGGAAGCCACGGAGATGATGGTATCTTCCGGGGTCAGGGTGTCATCATTGACGTTGTAGACGATGGTTTTCATCTCGCCAGCGGGGGCAGAAATCAGCACTTTGCGCGCGCCAGCCTGGAGATGGGCTTGCGATTTCTCTGCCGAGGTGTAGAACCCGGTACACTCCACAATCACCTCGGCGCCTGCCGCCTGCCACGGAATATGCTGCGCCTCTTTTTCGGCATACACCGTAATGGTTTTGCCGTTGACGATCAGCGCATCTTCCGTAAAGTCGACGCTCCACGGGAAGGGGCCGTAGTTTGAATCATGCTTTAACAGGTAGGCCAGCACCTTTGGCGAGGTGAGGTCGTTGATAGCCACCACTTCCAGGCTGCTGTCGACTTCTAATAAACGGCGTAACACCAAACGTCCGATACGACCAAATCCATTAATCCCAAGTTTACTCATGGACATTCTCCGGTTGGTAAAACGACTCGATGTGATAAAACTCCTCCAGGCTTAGTCCTGTCCCCCTGATTGGTCAACTGACAATCTGTGCGGTATGCCAGCGCTTCCGGCCCGGAGAGGGAAAAAGTGAATGTTTTCCCGGCCTTTTTTAGCGCTGACAGCAGGGAATAATTTTTGTTACCGGAGATGAGGTTGCCGCCTGCTGGCGAAGCGGTGAAAAGTGGCTATGCTTAACTATTGAATAGCTTAGTAAAATATTGACGTTAGACGAAGGGAGAGGTTATGGGATTCTGGAGAATCGTTTTCACTATCATTCTGCCGCCGCTGGGCGTATTGCTGGGTAAAGGCTTCGGCTGGGCGTTTATTCTCAACATTATTCTGACCCTGCTGGGCTATATTCCTGGCCTGATCCACGCCTTCTGGGTACAGACCCGCGACTGAGGGCCGAGCAGATAACCACGTCTCCCCCCTGTGACCCGCTCAGGGGGGCATCAGGTTCTCTTTATACAGCAGCGTATTATCCTTCGACCAGTAGTGCCGGGTCTCCTCTTCCAGATCAACGATCCACTTAAACACGCCGGCGCTGGCGAGATCCTTGCAGTACTGTTCAAAGTTGATGGCGCCGGCAAAATGGCGGATGACCGCGGCCGAGGTCAGCCGATGGCTGGGGGCGCTGCGCACGCGTAGCAGGCCGCGGGCGCTTTTTATCGAAATCACCTCGTCGTTTGCCATCACGAAATTCATATTGCCGGTGGAGACAAAATAGATGTAGTAGGAGACCTGATGCCGGCGGAGTTCACTGGCGAAGGTGGTAAAATCGGCATCCGCGCGAACCTGTTCGAAAAAGTGACCCAGCCTTGCCAGCAGTTCCATTTCAATCCTTGTTGTGTTGTTGCTGCGCATGGTTTCGGCGTCTGTCGGCATAAACCATTCACACGTTTACTTATTCGTATTTTAATAATATAGGCGCGTTATATTAATGGTTATTATGTAACTGGAACACCGTTTCAAGTGTTACAAGCTATTGCAAAGGTTCGCAGGGGATCCTCGAGGCAGGCAGAGGGTGTGATAAGACGGGAAGGGGCGAAATTATCGCCGGCGATGATCGTCGCCGGCGGGGCCATGAGCCGCGGCTATTTCTGGATCAGATAGCGAATGGTTGGGCCATCCTGCTGAATATCCAGCACCGTATAGCCATGGTTCCTGGCATCGAGTGGAATGTTATTGATCGACTGCGGACAGTCGCTGACCACTTCCAGGATCTCGCCTTTTTGCAGGGAGGGCATTGCCTCCAGCGTGGCCACGGCCGGATAGGGACAGGGTTCGCCGACCATATCCAGGCGATAATCAGGGATGATGTTTTTCATGCGCTCTCCTTCACGGTCCGGACCGCCGTCGACTGGCGGCGGAAAAAATGTCTTTCCCAGGCGATCACCAGCAGCAGGGCGATCAGCAGCAGCAGATAGGTCGCCAGCAGCCCGCCGAAGGGGCCGAAGGCGTTCAGCAGGTTGATTTTCTGCCAGTGGGTGGCGAGCGGAGCGGCGATATCGTCCCAGCACCAGGCGAGCAGCGTTGAGCCAATGACATTGCCCAGCCCAACCCACCAGTAGTGAACCTGGCCCTCCACCGCCCGGTACATCCAGCCGGTTTCACAGCCGCCGGCCAGCACGATGCCAAAGCCAAACAGCAGCCCGCCAATCGCCGCGTTGGGACCGGCCCACATAATTTTGGGCGCCATCCCCAATTGCACATAGCTGAAGATACCGATGGCGCTCGCCGCCATGCCGAAGATAATCGCCTTTGCCATCACCGTCCGGCCGGTGATCCACATATCGCGAAAGGCGGAGGTAAAGCAGATCTGCGCGCGCTCGATAAGCAGACCGAAGCCGATGCCGAACAGCATCGCCAGGCCGAGCGCCGGGTGGTCTGCGGCGGTGAGCAGGCCCCAGCCGATCATAGCGAAAAAGACCACCATGCCCAGCCGGAAACGGCGACGCGCCTGCTGCGGTTTTTGGGTTAACGGCGAGGCGGCGGACACCTTTTGCATTTTTACCGGGATGCGAAAAAGGGGCAGCAGCGTGAAGCGGGCGCCAAACCAGGAGCCGATGGCGGTGGCGATGGCAAACAGCCAGGCGTGCAGGGAGAACTGCGGAATGCCGGTGAAAAAGGCCGCCAGGTTGCAGCCCATCGCCAGCCGCGCGCCGAACCCGGCGATGATGCCGCCTGCCACGGCCTGCACAATGCGGATCCGGCTGCGTGGAAAGCGCAGTTTGACGTTATTGGCCCACAGCGCGGCGGCCAGGCAGCCGCCGAACATGCCGATGATCATCCTGCCATCGATGCGGGTCAGCGGCGTCCCTTCGAGATGAATCAGCTGGTAATAGCCCCACTGTTCGCTGTGGACGCCCAGCAGTTGCAGCAGCTGACCGCCCCAGCGGGTGAATTCGCCGGTCACCGCCCAGAAGGTGCCGGTGATGCCAAAATAGTAGGTGGAGAGGATGCCCGCGGCGATGACCGCCGGGACAGGGGACCAGAACCGGATAAGCCAGGCCTGTTTGAAGGATTGCCATGTCATAAAAATGCCTCTGAACTCAGAAGGTATTAAAGGTCGATGACCGACCGAAGGGGGCAAATAGTACCCGCCTCAGCGCCTGCTTTCTCTGTTTTGGATCAAGCCCCTACGCTTGCGCCAGCATGGCAAGCAGCGCCAGCAGTGCGGGCAGCGCCTGAATATAAAGAATTTTGCGGCTGGCGGTCAGCGCGCCGAAAATCCCGGCGGCCAGCACGCAGGCCAGGAAAAAGATAACCACCTGCACCCCCGACGCCCCCAGCCACAGCCCCCACGCCAGGCCGGCGGCCAGAAAACCGTTATACAATCCCTGGTTGGCCGCCAGCACCCGGGTCTCCCGGGCGAAATCGGCGCTGAGGTTAAAGGCCCGGCGCCCGGCGGGGGCCTCCCAGAAAAATATCTCCAGCACCAGGATGGCGAGATGAATAATAGCGACCAGCGCAACGAGGAAAGTGGTTAACACAGCGGTCCTTAATCAATAAGAGGAATGTGTCTGCAGTATAGCTGCAAGCGCTAACGAAGCGGGAGCGTCGCTGCTATAGTGCAGATAGGGTCATGTTTTCTGCCGCGACGAGCGTCGGTTTATCCGATTGCCCTTTGGTTTAGCTTAGCGGTGCTAGTATGCCGGGTTCTTTTTTTCGGGTGTGGTGTAGGTTACTGAATGTTAAATAAATTATGGATTTTGTTATCAGGGCTACTGATGGTTGCCATGCCGTCGGCGCAGGCCGGGGAATTAAACCTCTATTCGATGAATACCGGCTCCTATGTTTATCATATGACCGGTAACCACGGACAATATAACGAACATTTCAATAACAACTTTTTCTCGGTGGAGCGCAAGTTTTCTCAGGATTCAAAATACAGCGTGCTGGTCGGAACGATGAAAAACAGCTTTGACGATCGCTGCCTGACCCTCGGCGTGCGCCGCGACTGGCTGAAAAACGATACCGGCTGGGTGCTGAAAGGGGTGTATGCCTATACCGGGGAATTTTTCTTTGATGCCTTCAGCCACTGTGGGGATTCCGGCACCTACCGCACCGCCAAAAAAATGACCGGCGTCGGTTTTTCGCCCTACATCTATCATGGTCTGCAATATAACTTCACCGATTATTTCGGTGTGGAAGGCGGCATTATTGTGCCGGCGATCTTTGTGATGAGTATTCAGTGGAGCTTTCGCTAGACGCTTTATTAGTCGGGAAAAGAGCAGGCCACCTCAGGTGGCCTGATACTGATGACCTGGCGGCAGGAATTAATGGAAGCCGAGACGGATCAGATCTAACGGGCAAAAGCGGCCCTCGCAGCCGTCGATTTCAACGCAGTCCGCCCGGCGAAGCTGCTCGGCGGTTTTCCCTTCACCATGGATAGCTTTAATCACGCCTGTCGTGCCGTTACCGGCGATCATTACCCTGCTGCCGGTAGCAATAGCGTTACGATTACGGTCATAGGTTTTCATGGTCTCCTCCTCAATAAACCAGTGTAAGCAATGATTAAGCGGCTTAATTAATACGCTTTTTTGCCTAAAAAAGTTTTGAGGATAATCAAATTTATTTTAATAACCCTGGAGCGAAAAGGGCCAGAAGCCTCCTCCATTCGCACCGATCGCATCGCCTGCGTGGCGCGCGACACTGACGGCAATATGTCATTCAGGTTACTGTTTTATGACCAGATTATTAACCTTGCCAGCCCGCGGAAAATAGCGAAAGATGGCGCTATTCGGGCATCAACAGTGCCAGTGCGTGTCCTGAGGGAGCCATGAGTCAAGACGTCACCGCGAAGATGTTAAAGCCCGATTTTGATAGTGAAGTTTCCGGTCTGGTGCATGGTTATCTGTTTCATGAACAGCGCCCCCCGCAGCCCATTGCCTCTGGCGAGGTGTGCGCCCGCTATCAGGCGCTCGCCGATGACAAGGCGTTTATCTGGTTACACCTGAATCTCAATCATGCCACCGCCGAGAAATGGTTAACCAGCCACTTTCCGGTGGCGGACTTTTTCTTCGAGGAGATCCGCAGCGGTTCGCACACCACCCGCATTGAGCGACAGGGGGAGAATCTGTTCGCTGTGCTCAACGATGTGCTGTTTCGGCCGCAGGATACCAGCGCGGAAACCGCCACGCTGTGGCTCTACTGTAGCCCTAAGCTGGTGGTGACGGCGCGCTTCAAACCGTTGCGGTTTATCGAATGGATGCTGTCGCGTCTGCAGACGCTCAGGGTGAATACCTCTACCGAGCTGCTGGCTTTTCTGCTGGAGGAGCAGGAGGAGGTGCTGGAGCAGGTCGTCCGCCAGGCCAGCCGCCATGTCGACCTTATCGAAGAGCGTCTCCTGAGCAATCATGTGCAGCGCAACCGGGCCGATCTGGCGCGGCTGCGGCGGATGCTTTTACGCTTTCAGCGGCTGCTGGCGCCGGAGCCGGCAGCGATGTTCCGTCTGCTTAACCGGCCGCCGGCGTGGATGGATCGTGCAGTGGTGCAGGCGTTTCGTCAGTTCACCGAAGAGTTTAGCGTGGTGCTCAATGACCTGTCCGGCCTGATCGAGCGCATTAGTCTGCTGCAGGAGGAGATTGGCGCCCGCCAGCTGGAGCAGAGCAACCGCACCCTCTACACCCTGACGGTGATCACGGTCCTCGCGCTGCCGATTAACATCGTCGCCGGTTTCTTCGGCATGAACGTCGGTGGGATCCCGCTGGCGAGTAACCACCACGGGTTTATCCTGCTGGTGGTGATAGTCGCCATCTTTACCCTCGGCGCCGGCTACCTGGCATTCCGCCGGCGCGATGACCTGTAGATTGCGCGTCGAATCAGCTGAGGCTACGCAGGGCGGCAATCAGTCCTTCGACACCGCGTTCCAGCTTCTCGCGCGGGCAGCCGACGTTGAGGCGCAGAAAGCCGTTGCCCTCAGGACCATAGGTATAACCCGGCATAATCGCCACCTTCTGTTCGGCGATCAGCGCCTGCTGTAGCGCGTGGTCGTCGATGTTCAGGGGGCGCAGGTCGATCCACGCCAGGTAGGTGGCCTCCGGTGGCTGCCAGCAGAGTGCGGGGAAGGCATTGTTAAGCGTGTCGGCGACATAGCGCATATTCGCCTGCAGATAGTCACGCAAGGCGTCGAGCCAGGGAGCCCCGTCGCGATAGGCGGCGATATGGGCGACCAGCGCTGGCACTGAGGGAGAAGAGAGCCCGTCGCGGGCCTTCAGCGCCTGCAGGTAGCTGTCGCGCGCGTTCGCCTCGGGGATAAAGCCATAGGCCCCGGTAAAGGCCGGAATATTAAAGCTCTTTGAACCGGAGGTGAACAGCGCCCACGGTCCCTGAGCGACCTCGCTCCACGGGATATGGCAGTGTTCGCCCCAGGTCATGTCCATATGAATTTCGTCGCTAATCACCCTGACACCATGTTTTTGACACAAGGCCGCCATGGTCTCCAGCTCCTCGCGACGCCAGACTTTCCCCGTTGGGTTGTGCGGGCTGCACAGCAGCAGCAGGGTATTCTTCGGTTCCGCCAGTAACGCTTCCAGGCGGGCCATATCGCAGTGCCACTGGTTATCCGTCAGGGTCAATGGCACTGGGGCAATCTCCCGGCGGTTAGCGGTGATGGTCTTATAGAACGCATCGTAGGCGGGAGTATGGACGACGACGCCGTCGCCTTCGCTTGACCACTGGCGGATGGTTTCCGCCACCATGTAGATAACCGACGGCCCGTAGACCACCGTTTGCGGATCGATGACGCTGTTAAACCGGCTGGCGTACCAGTGGGCAATCGCCCCGAGAAACGCCTCGTTCTGCCAGCGGCTGTAGCCGAACACACCGTGGGCCAGCCGCTGGCTGACGGCGTCGAGAATGCAGGGCGCAGTGGCGAAATCCATATCGGAGATGGTGAACGGCAGCAGGTCGGCGGCGCCAAACCGGTCGGCGACATAGTCCCACTGTGTGCACCAGGTACCGTGGCGGTCGATGGGGGTGGCAAAATCAAACATCGGAACTTCCTTAGCGAATGTCCCCCTCCGCGCGGAAGGGGGACCAGTAGGGTCAGGCCTGAACAGTATTCATCAATACGGCCATTTCATCTTTTACTGACTGCACCTGCGGGCCAATAACCACCTGCAGGTTATGCTGATTGAGCTGAACCACCCCGATGGCGCGATGGGCTTTCAGCGCGGCGGCGTCCACTTTGCTCATATCGTGTACCGACAGACGCAGACGAGTAATGCAGTTATCCAGCGAAACAATGTTCTCGGCACCGCCGAGCGCCGCCAGAATCGCCGGCACGTTATAGCCGGATTTGCCGATGGTACCGGCGACGGCTTTCTCCACGCTGGCGGCGGTGTCGATATCGCGGCCCGGCGTTTTCAGATTGAAGCGGGTAATGGCGAAGCGGAAGATGGCATAGTAGACCGCGAACCAGATAGCCGCTACCACCGGCACCAGATACCACTTGGTCGCCAGGCCATGCA
>NZ_PIOG01000273.1:0-11530 GCF_002810545.1 Klebsiella sp. A-Nf5
TGACATTCTCGGTTCAGCGCCGACCGGCACCGGTAAAACGGCGGCGTATCTGCTGCCAGCGTTGCAGCACCTGCTCGATTTCCCGCGTAAGAAATCCGGGCCGCCGCGCATTCTTATCCTGACGCCGACCCGCGAGCTGGCGATGCAGGTGGCTGACCACGCCCGCGAGCTGGCGAAGCATACCCATCTGGACATCGCCACCATTACCGGCGGCGTAGCGTACATGAACCACGCGGAAGTGTTCAGCGAAAACCAGGATATCGTGGTCGCTACCACCGGTCGCCTGCTGCAATATATTAAAGAAGAGAACTTTGACTGCCGCGCCGTCGAGACCCTGATCCTCGATGAAGCTGACCGCATGCTGGACATGGGCTTTGCCCAGGATATCGAAACCATCGCCGGTGAAACCCGCTGGCGCAAGCAGACCATGCTGTTCTCCGCGACGCTGGAAGGCGATGCGATCAAAGATTTTGCCGAACGTCTGCTGGAAGAGCCGGTTGAAGTCTCCGCCACCCCATCGACCCGCGAACGTAAAAAAATACATCAGTGGTACTATCGCGCCGACGATATCGAGCATAAAACCGCGCTGCTGATTAATTTGCTGAAGCAGCCGGAAGCAACCCGCTCCATCGTCTTTGTTCGTAAGCGCGAGCGCGTTCACGAACTGGCCGCTAAGCTGCACGAAGCAGGGATCACCACCTGCTGGCTGGAAGGCGAGATGGTGCAGATTAAGCGCAACGAAGCGATTAAACGCCTGACCGATGGTCGCGTGAACGTGCTGATCGCCACCGACGTCGCCGCGCGCGGTATTGATATCCCGGATGTCAGCCACGTGTTTAACTTCGACATGCCGCGCACCGCTGATATCTATTTGCACCGTATCGGTCGTACCGGCCGCGCCGGTAAAAAAGGCATCGCTATTTCGCTGGTTGAAGCGCATGACCACCTGCTGCTGGGCAAAATCGGCCGCTATGTTGAAGAACCGCTGAAGGCCCGCGTGATTGATGAACTGCGACCAAAAACCCGCGCGCCGAGCGAGAAGTTAACCGGTAAACCGTCGAAGAAAGTGTTGGCGAAGCGCGCCGAGAAAAAAGAGAAAGAAAAAGAGAAACCGCGGGTGAAGAAACGCCACCGCGATACGAAAAATATTGGTAAGCGCCGTAAACCAAGCGCTACCGGGACGCCATCAACGTCCAACGAAGAGTAAAAAAAACGCCGGGATATCCCGGCGTTTTCACATCTGGCTTCAGCCTTACAGGCTTTCGGTAAAGGTACGGGCGATGACGTCGCGCTGCTGTTCCGGGGTCAGAGAGTTGAAGCGTACCGCGTAGCCGGAAACACGGATAGTCAGCTGCGGGTATTTTTCCGGATGCTCAACCGCGTCCAGCAGGGTTTCGCGACGCAGCACGTTAACGTTCAGGTGCTGGCCGCCTTCCACGCGAACTTCTGGTTTCACGTCCACCGGGATTTCACGGTATTCGATTTCACCCAGTTTGCTCACTGCAACCACGTCATCTTCCGCAAAACCACCTTTGGCACACAGGCAGCGCGCTTCGCCTTTTTCGCTATCCAGCAGCCAGAAAGAGTTCAGCAGGTCGTCGTTTGCCGCTTTAGTAATTTGGATACCAGTAATCATTTGATGCCTCCCAGGCAGTGTTTATTCGATTTTGGCCTCTTCGCGGCCAATTGGTAAAACCATTGTTGTATGAGTGTATATATATCAGCCGCACCCGCGGCATTCCTTGATATAAATCAATAAAAACCACTCGTGCAAAGTGGGTATAGGGGGATTTTATTGTTTTACATCAAGTTACGCCATGGGGTGTCATAAATAATTTTGTAAATTTTCAATTTTTTTTGCATAAAAGCCATCATCAAGCCGTGCCGATTTTGTTCTGTAGAAAGAAGCCGTTAAGCTATAGCGATGACCCTTTGCAGGAGAGCAAGATGAGCACCCCTTTAACCTGGCATGACGTGCTGGCGGATGAAAAGCAACAACCCTATTTTCTCAATACTCTGAAGACCGTCGCCGAAGAGCGCCAGTCCGGGATCACCATCTACCCACCGCAAAAAGACGTCTTCAATGCGTTTCGCTTTACCGAACTGGGCGACGTCAAAGTCGTCATTCTCGGCCAGGATCCCTATCACGGCCCGGGTCAGGCGCACGGTCTGGCGTTCTCGGTTCGCCCGGGCGTCGCGATCCCGCCATCGCTCTTGAACATGTACAAAGAGCTGGAGGCCACGATCCCCGGCTTTACCCGCCCCACTCACGGTTACCTCGAAAGCTGGGCGCGCCAGGGCGTGCTTCTGCTTAATACGGTTCTGACCGTCCGCGCCGGACAGGCGCACTCGCACGCCAGCCTCGGCTGGGAGACCTTTACCGATAAGGTTATCGCGTTAATCAATGAGCATTGCGAGGGGGTGGTATTCCTGCTGTGGGGTTCTCACGCGCAGAAGAAAGGCGCGATTATCGATCGTCAGCGCCACTGCGTGCTAAAGGCGCCGCACCCGTCGCCGCTCTCTGCGCATCGCGGTTTCTTTGGCAGTAACCATTTCGTACAGACCAACCAGTGGCTGGCTGACCGCGGCGAAGCGCCGATTGACTGGATGCCGGTCCTTCCCGCAGAAAGCGAGTGATCGAGCCATAAAAAAAGCCAGCATCAGCTGGCTTTTTCGCATTCAGGCAGGCGAATTACGCCTTGTTCTGACGCCACCATTCTGCCAGCAGGACGCCGGTCGCCACAGAGACGTTCAGGCTTTCGACATTGCCGGTACCGTCGATGGCGACGCTGAGATCAGAGCTGGAAATCGCCGCATCGGACAGACCATCACGCTCCTGGCCTAACACCAGCACCATTTTCTTCGGCAGCTCGGCTTTAAACAGCGGCGTACCATTATGGCTGGACGTTGAGACAATCGCGTAGCCCGCTTTGCGGAACTGATCCAGGGTATCGATAAAGCTGTCGCCGGTGATCGGTTCAACATGCTCCGCCCCGCCCTCCGCCGTACGGATCGCCGCCCCGGACTCCAGCACGCCAGCATCCTGAACCACCACGCCCTTCACGCCGAAGTGCGCGCAGCTGCGCATGATCGCCCCGAGGTTGTGCGGGTTACCCACGTCTTCCAGCGCCAGAACGCAATCGTCTTCTGCCGCCTTCGCGACCCACTGGGCAACAGAAGTGCCGTGGCGTTTTTTGATCAGGAAGCAGACCCCGCCGTGGTGCTCGGTGCCGGAGGCTTTCGCCAGCTCGGCTTCGTCCACCACATGATAGGCTTTACGGTTGGCCGCCATCCAGCGCAGCGCCTCTTTAAAGCGGGGCGTGACGCTCTGGATAAACCAGGCGCGAACAATGGCATCCGGACGGCTCAGGAACAGGGCCTGACAGGCATTTTCGCCATACACGCGGGTTTCTTCCGCACGCTGACGACGCAGCACTTCCGGATCGATAAAGCTCTTCCCGCTGATCCCGCCGTGATCTTCTTTTACCGGCGTCTCATCGCCAGGGGCGCGGGAAACGGTGCGCCATGGGGACGCATCGTCGCGATGAAAATCATCACGTTTGCGGTCGTCACGTTTGCGATCGTCGCCGCGGCTGTTTCGTTCGTCACGCGCAGGGCGGCTGCGGCCGTCAACACGAGATTTTCCTGGACGACCTCCCCCTTTCCCGGTACGTGGGTTATGGGTGCGTTTGTCAGAATCATCATCACTGCGGACATACATCACTTTGACCTTGCCGCTTTTATTTTTCAGTTCGTCGCTCATCAATTTTCTCCACCTGCGCTGCGCGAAGCGCGCAGATTACCCGATGTGTCATCGCTTCGCCATGATTTCGTTTAAAAGCCGGCCTCTATTGCACTCATCGAACAAAACGCATTGTCCTTAAATAACACTTAATCGATAATATGTAACATCACAGAAACATATCGGCCACGTGCCACGTTGCAACCCATAACCAGAGGTTAGTTATGAATACCGTTTGTGCCAGTTGTCAGGCTCTGAACCGCCTCCCGGACGATCGTAGCGCGGATGGCGCAAAGTGCGGACGCTGCGGTCACGATCTTTTTGACGGCGACGTCATCAACGCGACCGGGGCAACGCTGGATAAACTCTTAAAGGACGATCTACCGGTCGTTGTCGATTTCTGGGCGCCATGGTGCGGCCCCTGCCGTAGCTTCGCGCCGATCTTTGAAGATGTCGCGGAAGAGCGTAGCGGGAAGATGCGTTTTGTGAAAGTCAACACCGAAGCGGAACGTGAGCTTAGCGCCCGGTTTCGTATCCGCAGCATCCCGACCATTATGATGTTTAAAAATGGCGAAGTGATCGACATGCTCAATGGCGCGGTGCCAAAAGCGCCATTTGACAGCTGGCTGAACGAAGCCGGCCAACAATAATCCTTCCGGGGCACTGCTTGTGCCCCGTTTTCACCTCTGCGACAATAGCGTTTTTCACTAGCGACTCCCATGATTGAAAACGCAGTCCTTCGCCTGCGCGCTGAACGCCTCGCGCGAGCTACCCGGCCTTTCCTTGCTCGCGGCAACCGCATCCGCCGCTGTCAGCGCTGCCTGCTGCCGCTCAAGCAGTGCCTGTGCGCAACATTAGTGCCAGCGCAGGCCACCAGCCGCTTCTGCCTGGTGATGTTTGATACGGAACCGATGAAGCCCAGCAACACTGGCCGGCTCATCGCCGATATTCTGCCTGATACCGAGGCTTATCAATGGTCGAGAACCGAGCCGCCGCAGGCGCTGCTCGATCTGGTCGCTCATCCTGATTATCAACCGATGGTGGTTTTCCCTGCCTCCTATGCCGGGCCGGAGCGCCAGGTCCTGAGCGCGCCGCCGTCCGGCAAGCCGCCGCTGTTTATTATGCTCGACGGCACCTGGACCGAAGCGCGCAAAATGTTCCGCAAGAGCCCTTATCTTGACGCGCTGCCGATAATCTCCGTCGATTTGTCACGCATCTCTGCCTACCATCTGCGCGAGGCGCACGCCGACGGACAATACTGTACTGCGGAAGTGGCCATCGCCCTGCTGGATCTGGCGGGAGATGCCCCGGCCGCCGCTGCGCTTGGCGAGCACTTCACCCGCTTTCGGACCCGCTATCTGGCGGGAAAAACCCAGCATAAGGGCAGCATCACAGCGGACCAGGTGGAAAACGTTTAAAATCATTCGGTCACTGGGATGAAAGGAGACCGGTATGAGCCAACGAGGCCTGGAAGCACTGCTGCGACCAAAGTCCATCGCCGTTATTGGCGCATCAATGAAGCCGCAGCGCGCTGGCTATCTCATGATGCGCAACCTGTTAGCCGGCGGTTTCAATGGCCCGGTACTGCCGGTGACCCCTGCCTGGAAGGCGGTGCTCGGGGTGCTGGCATGGCCCACGATTGAGAGCCTGCCGTTTACGCCGGATCTGGCGGTGCTCTGTACTAACGCCCGGCGTAATATCGAATTGCTCGAAGCCTTAGGGCAGAAAGGGTGTAAAACCTGCATCATTCTCTCTTCGCCGCCGGAACAGTATCCGGCGCTGCTCGAATGCGCCACCCGCTATCAGATGCGCCTGCTCGGCCCAAACAGTCTGGGGCTGCTGGCGCCGTGGCAAGGCCTGAACGCCAGCTTCTCGCCGGTCGCGATCCACCGCGGTAAACTGGCCTTTATCTCGCAGTCGGCCGCCGTCTCTAATACTATCCTTGACTGGGCGCAGCAGCGCGAGATGGGCTTTTCCTACTTCATCGCGCTGGGCGATAGCCTGGACATTGATGTCGATGACCTGCTGGACTTTCTGGCCCGCGACAGCAAGACCAGCGCCATTTTGCTTTACCTCGAGCATCTTAGCGACGCGCGTCGGTTTGTCTCCGCCGCGCGCAGCGCTTCGCGAAACAAGCCTATCCTGGTGATTAAAAGCGGCCGTAGTCCCGCGGCGCAAAAGCTGTTGCACGTCAACTCCGGGATGGATCCGGCATGGGATGCAGCCATTCAGCGTGCTGGCCTGCTGCGGGTGCAGGACACCCATGAGCTGTTCTCCGCCGTGGAAACGCTCAGCCATATGCGCCCGCTGCGTGGTGAAAAGCTGATGATCGTCAGCAATGGCGCGGCGCCGGCGGCACTGGCGCTAGATGAACTCTGGCTGCGTAATGGCAAACTGGCGGTCCTCAGCGAGGAGACCCGCGACGCCCTGCGCCAGGCGTTGCCGGTTGGCGTCGAGATCGCCAACCCGTTAGATCTGCGCGATGATGCCAGCAGCGAACATTATCAGCAGGCCCTGAATATTTTGCTCAACAGTCAGGACTATGACGCGCTGCTGGTGATCCACTCGCCCAGCGCGGCCGCGCCGGGCACGGAGAGTGCGCTGGCCCTGATTGACGCCCTGAAGCATCATCCGCGCGGTAAATATGTCACTGTGCTGACCAACTGGTGCGGCGAATTTTCCTCGCAGGAAGCGCGACGTTTATTCAGCGATGCCGGCCTCCCTACCTACCGTACGCCAGAGGGGACGATCACCGCCTTTATGCATATGGTTGAGTACCGTCGCAACCAGAAACAACTGCGCGAGACGCCGGTGCTACCAGACTCGTTAACCGCCAATACCAGCGAGGCGCATGCTCTGCTGCAGCAAGCGATAGATGATGGCGCCACCACGCTGGATACCCACGAAGTCAGCCCGGTGCTACGAGCCTATGGCATCCATACTCTGCCGACATGGATTGCAGCCGACAGCGCAGAAGCAGTGCATATCGCTGAGCAGATAGGCTATCCGGTCGCCCTGAAGCTGCGTTCTCCGGATATCCCGCACAAATCGGAAGTACAGGGGGTCATGCTCTATCTGCGTACCGCCGCCGAAGTGCAGCAAGCGGCAGATGCGATGATCGATCGCGTCAGACTGGCCTGGCCCCAGGCGCGCATCCATGGTCTGCTGGTGCAGAGTATGGCTAATCGCGCCGGCGCCCAGGAGCTGAGAGTGGTGGTTGAGCACGATCCCGTCTTCGGCCCGTTGATTATGCTGGGCGAAGGCGGCGTGGAGTGGCGGGCCGAGGATCAGGCCGCGGTGGCGCTGCCGCCGTTGAATATGAACCTGGCGCGTTATCTGGTGATCCAGGCGATCAAAAATAAAAAGATCCGCGGTCGCAGCGCATTGCGCCCGCTGGATATCGCGGGCCTAAGCCAGCTGCTGGTTCAGGTATCGAATCTGATCGTCGACTGCCCGGAGATCCAGCGCCTGGACATTCATCCCCTGCTCGCCTCCGGTAACGAGTTTACGGCGCTGGACGTCACACTGGGCCTGGCCCCCTTTGACGGCGACAGTGAAAGCCGCCTTGCGATTCGTCCCTATCCGCACCAGCAGGAGGAGTGGGTGGTGATGAAAAATGGCGATCGCTGCCTGTTTCGGCCGATCCTCCCGGAAGATGAGCCGCAGCTACTCGCGTTTATCGCTCAGGTCACCAAAGAAGATCTCTATTATCGCTATTTTAGTGAGATCAACGAATTTACCCACGACGATTTAGCCAACATGACGCAGATCGACTACGATCGTGAAATGGCGTTTGTTGCCGTCAGGACCACCGCAGAGAAGAGCGAAATTCTCGGCGTAACGCGGGCGATATCCGATCCCGACAATATTGACGCCGAGTTTGCCGTTCTGGTCCGTTCAGATTTAAAAGGGTTAGGCCTGGGGCGAAGGCTGCTGGAAAAGCTGATCGCCTATACGCAAAGCCATGGCCTGCAACGCCTGAATGGCATTACGATGCCGAATAACAGAGGCATGATCGGCCTGGCCAGAAAGCTGGGATTCACCGTTGATATTCAGCTGGAAGATGGGATTGTCAGTCTATCGCTGCCCCTGAATCAGGGATAATCGCGCCACGCTGACCGCAATTGTTGACCACATTAGCGGGTAGTAATGGTATTATTGCCCGCTTACGTCGTCTGCATGGTACAGAAGACCCTTCAATAAACAGAGAAGAAACGCACTGTGATGTTGTCAAAATTTAAGCGTAATAAACATCAACAACACCTTGCCCAACTCCCTAAGCTTTCTCAGTCAGTTGATGATGTAGAGTTCTTTTACGCCCCTGCGGATTTCAGGGAAGCATTACTGACCCGGATTGCCCACGCCACTCAGCGTATATGCATTATTGCGCTCTATCTGGAGCAAGATGATGGCGGAAAAGGAATTTTGCAGGCTCTCTACGACGCCAAACGCCAGCGTCCGGAACTGGATGTCCGCGTTCTGGTAGACTGGCACCGCGCTCAACGTGGTCGTATCGGCGCCGCCGCCTCCAATACCAATGCCGACTGGTATTGCCGGATGGCCGATGAAAACCCAGGTGTGGATATCCCCGTTTACGGCGTGCCGATTAATACCCGGGAGGCGCTCGGCGTTCTCCATTTCAAAGGCTTTATTATCGATGACAGCGTCCTCTACAGCGGCGCCAGCCTGAACGATGTTTATCTGCATCAGCATGACAAGTACCGTTATGACCGCTATCAGTGCATCCGTAACGGCAAAATGGCGGATGTCATGTTCGACTGGGTCGACAATAATCTGGTTCAGGGGCGCGGCGTTAATCGTCTCGACAGACCGGATCGGCCAAAAAGCCCGGAAATCAAAAACGACATTCGCCAGTACCGTCAGGAGCTCCGCGACCGCAGCTACCATTTTGTCGGCACCGCTGGTGACGAAGAACTCTCCGTCACCCCGCTGGTAGGTCTGGGTAAATCCAGCCTGCTGAATAAAACCATCTTTCACCTGATGCCCTGTGCCGAGCACAAGCTGACGATTTGTACCCCCTACTTCAACCTCCCTGCCGTACTGGTGAGAAATATCATCCAGTTGCTGCGGGACGGTAAGCAGGTGGAGATTATTGTCGGCGATAAAACCGCTAACGATTTCTACATTCCGGAAGATCAGCCGTTTAAAATTATCGGTGCGCTTCCCTATCTGTATGAGATCAACCTGCGGCGTTTCCTCAGCCGGCTGCAATATTATGTCAATACCGATCAGCTGATCGTCCGCCTGTGGAAGGATGACGATAACAGCTACCACCTGAAAGGCATGTGGGTTGACGATGAGTGGATGCTACTCACCGGCAACAACCTCAACCCGCGCGCCTGGCGGCTCGATCTGGAAAACGCCATTCTGATCCACGATCCAAAGCAGCAGTTGGGGGCCATGCGGGAGAAAGAGCTCAAGCTCATCCGCACCCACACCACGGTGGTGAAACATTATCGCGACCTGCAAAGTATCGCCGACTATCCGGTTAAAGTGCGAAAACTGATCCGCCGCCTGCGACGGATCCGCATTGACCGGTTGATCAGCCGTATTCTCTGACTATCAGCCCCGCGTCGACGGGGCTTTTTTCTGGAAGCGCTATGCGTTCGATAATAGTGATGACATCGCTGCTGTTAACGGGCTGCAGCCACATGGCAAATGATGCGTGGTCCGGTCAGGACAAAGCCCAGCATTTTCTGGCCTCGGCGATGCTGTCTGCCGCCGGCAATGAGTATGCGCAACATCAGGGTTACAGCCGGGACCGCAGCGCCGCCATCGGCCTGATGTTTTCCATCAGCCTCGGCGCGTCAAAAGAGCTTTGGGACAGCCGCCCGGCTGGGAGCGGCTGGAGCTGGAAGGATTTCGCCTGGGATGTCGCTGGCGCGACCACCGGCTATGCTGTGTGGCAACTGGCGCACCAGTAAGCATTACAGGCGCAGGCCTTTCCCCTTGCGATGCAGCATGAGAGAGACCAGGAAGGCGATGGCCGCCATCACCGTCACATACCAGTAGAACGCGTGCTCTATCCCCGCCGACTTAAGCGACAGCGCGACATACTCCGCAGAGCCGCCGAACAACGCGTTCGCGACGGCATAGGAAAGCCCTACCCCAAGCGCGCGAACCTGAGCCGGGAACATCTCAGCCTTGAGGATACCGCTGATCGAGGTATAGAAACTGACAATCAGCAAGGCACAGATCACCAGCCCGAAGGCAGCATACGGTGAACTCACATTCTGCAGGGCGCTGAGGATAGGCACGGTAAATAACGTCGCCAGCACGCCAAAGCACAGCATGGAGGTGCGGCGGCCAACCTTATCCGAAAAGGCACCGAACAGCGGCTGAACCAGCATATAAACGAACAGCGCCGCGGTCATAATCACGCTGGCGGTACCGGCCGTCATACCCGCCGTATTGACCAGATACTTTTGCATATAGGTGGTAAAGGTGTAGAAGGTCAGCGATCCGGCGGCGGTAAAGCCCAACACCATCGCGAAGGCCCGGCGATTGCGCCACAACCCTTTAAATGAGCCAGCCTCTTTCAACGCCCGGGTCTCCTGCTTTGAGGTTTCGTCCAGCTGGCGACGCAGCCACAGCGCGACGATAGCCAGTACCGCCCCGAGAGCAAAAGGAATACGCCATCCCCAGGCATGGAGATCTTCATCGCTGAGCACCTGCTGGAGCGCCACAACCACTAATACCGCCAGCAGTTGACCGCCAATCAGCGTAACGTACTGGAAGGAGGCATAGAAGCCTTTCTTACCTTCCACCGCGACTTCACTCATATAGGTCGCACTGGTGCCGTATTCTCCGCCAACAGACAGCCCCTGGAACAGACGTGCCAGCAGCAGCAGCGCCGGAGCCCAGGTGCCGATGACCGCATAACCTGGCAGACAGGCAATCACCAGTGAGCCAAAGCACATCATGCAGACCGAGATAAGCATGGAGGCTTTACGTCCGCGGCGGTCGGCGATTCGACCAAACAGCCATCCGCCGATGGGACGCATCAGGAATCCGGCGGCAAATACGCCTGCCGTCTGCAGCAGTTGGGTGGTGGTATTTCCGGATGGAAAGAAGATGTGGGCGAAATAGAGCGAGCAGAATGAGTAAACGTAAAAATCAAACCATTCAACCAGATTTCCCGAGGAAGCGCCAACTATTGCCCAAATACGACGACGGGTATCGGCCTGATCCGGCGCACCCCGTTCGGTAATGCTACTTTCTGTCATTGTTATATTGCTCCAGCAAAGACTGCAATCTGTCTTGTCGGGCGTACCACGTCACGTAGACAAATTAGTTAGTGAACTAAATGTTATATAATTGTTATATTTTTATATGTGATTGCATTCACATTTTTTTTCGTAAGAGCAGTTTTCGCGATCAACGCCAGCGCAGGAGCAAGGAAAAAGTGGATTATGGTGAAGGGATTGCCATGGCGGGGTTTTATTTTGCTTTGAATGAAGATAATGGTGCGGGTATGGCAGGATTTTCCCCGGAGGCGGTGCTGCGCACCTTGTCCGGGCTACCAGTCAGCCCCGGTTTGTAGCCCCGGTAAGCGCAGCGCCACCGGGGACACATGCCGGCATGCTGCCCGGTCCACTGAAACGCAAAAAGCCCATCCGTCAGGATGGGCTCTTCACTTGTTTGATGCCTGGCAGTTCCCTACTCTCACATGGGGAGACCCCACACTACCATCGGCGCTACGGCGTTTCACTTCTGAGTTCGGCATGGGGTCAGGTGGGACCACCGCGCTAGTGCCGCCAGGCAAAT
>NZ_PIOG01000162.1:0-55349 GCF_002810545.1 Klebsiella sp. A-Nf5
GCTGGCGCGGCAGGCGATCGAGCAGTTCTTCCAGTTCGAGAATTTTCGCCGCTTCTTCCACCTGTCTGTCGATTTGCGCCTTCGGCAGCTTGCTCAGCTTCAGGCCGAAGGCGAGGTTTTCGCGCACCGTCATATGCGGATAGAGGGCGTAGTTCTGGAACACCATCGCGATGCCACGTGATTTTGGCGCCAGGTTGTTGACGATTTTGTCCCCAATCCGCACCTCGCCGCCGCTGATGGTTTCCAGACCCGCCAGCATGCGCAGGGTGGTCGATTTGGCGCAGCCGGAGGGGCCGACGATCACCATAAATTCGCCATCGGCAATCTTCAGGTCGATACCATGCACCGCTTTAAACCCGTTGGAGTAAACTTTTTCCAGTTTGTTGAAAATGACTTCAGCCATGATATTTCCCTCTTAACCTTTGATTCCGCTGCTGGTCACGCCCTGCACGAAGTAGCGTTGAGCCAGGAAGAAGACAATGATGGACGGCAGAATGGAGATACTCGCCATTGCCAGAATTTCGTTCCACGGCGCGCCTTCCGTGACGTCGATAGACATTTTTAGCGCCAGCGCGATGGGATACTTATCGACGCTATAGACGTAGATCAGCGGACCGATAAAGTCGTTCATCGACCACATGAACTGGAACAGCGCCACCGAGATAATGGCCGGCTTGAGGATCGGCACGACCACGTACCACAGCACCTGAATGGAGTTGCAGCCGTCGATCTGCGCTGCTTCTTCCATATCGCGTGGGACGCCACGCAGAAACTGGATCAGCATGAAGACAAAGAATCCCTGGGTGGCGAAGGCCAGCGGCAGGTACAGCGGCAGATAGCTGTTCAGCATCCCCATTTCACGGAACATCAGGTACTGCGGGATCAGCAGGACGGTGCTCGGCAGCAGCATGGTGGTGATGAGCGTCGCGAACCAGAACTTCTTCCACGGGATCTCAAAGCGTGCAAAGCCGTACGCCACAATGGTGGAGGAGATGATCGTTAACACCACCTTCGGGATCACATACTTAAAGGTGTTAAGCATATAGTGGCCGAAATGGTATTCGGTGCCGGTCTTCCAGCCGTTGATAAACCCGTCCCAGGTTGCGTGGGCAGGCCACAGTCCGAGGGTGGTGAAGATCTCATGGTTCGGCTTGAACGAGGCGGAGAACATCCATGCCAGCGGGTAGAGCATCAGCAGGCCGACCAATATCAACACGACGTAGCGCACCACCCGACTCACTTTTTCCCGACGCAGCGTACGAGCGACCTCACGATCGGCGTTGCTCATTACCGGCGTCATCTGTTGAATATCAGCCATTTTTGCCTCCCTTATCGGCGGAGTAGAAGACCCAGTATTTCGATGACTTAAAGGCTATCGATGCAAAGACCGCGACGACGAGGAACAGCACCCACGCCAGCGCGGCGCCATAGCCCATGTCGAAGTACTTAAAGGCGGTATCGTAGATATAGAGTGAGAACAGGTAGGTGTAATAGGTCGGGCCGCCGCCGGTTATCACGTACGGGCCGGTAAACTCCTGGAACGCCTGGGTGGTCTGCATAATAAAGTTGAAGAAAATGACCGGGGTAATCAGCGGCACGGTGACCTTCATGAACATCTGCCACTTTGAGGCGCCGTCGATCATCGCCGCCTCATACTGCGACTGCGGAACGTTCTGCAGCGCGGCGAGGAAGATGACCATCGCGGAACCAAACTGCCAGACGCGCAGCAGGGTGACCGACATCAGCGCCAGCGAAGGCTCCCCCAGCCAGTTGACGGCATCGATGCCAAAGACGGCGAGGAAGCTATTCAGCAGGCCGTCAATGGCGAACAGGGCGCGCCACAGTACCGCAATAGCCACCGAGCTGCCGAGAATCGACGGAATGTAGTAGGCGGTACGGAAAAAGCCGATGCCGCGCAGTTTGAAATTGAGCACAAAAGCAATGCCGAGGGCGAAAGCCAGTTTTAAGGGAATAGTTAAAAAAACGTAGGCAAAGGTCACGCCCATCGATTTCCAGAACAGGCTGTCCTCGGTCAACATATAGCGATAGTTTTCGATGCCGTTAAATACCGGCGGGCTCATCAAGTCGTACTCAGTAAAACTGAGAAAGAAAGATGAAACAAAGGGAAAAGCGGTAAAGACGATCAGCCCGATGATATAGGGCGATATCCATGCCAATCCCAGCAGCTTGTTTTCATTCATACATACCTACCTGGCTTACGCGTTGTAATACGGATTCGGTGATGCGGCGCTGTCGGCCTTTTACTGCTGACAACGCAAAAGTGTCTGAACGCTTCCTCTGATTAACATATCCTTGTTAATGAATGGGTTAGTATTTAAGTGAGCCAGCAAGTGGCGTGCTTTCAGGCTCGCTTTTATACGGCTATATTTTTTATAAAACACCGTTTTAATTTCATTTTATTGCAATTTGTTTCTGCGTCATGCAGATCTGGGCGGAAATGTGATCAAAGTCGAAACGATGTTTCAAAAAGGTGAGGTGGTAAGCATTTTAGGGGTCTGCGGGAGCCTGAAAAGAATGAAGGTTCAGCGTTAACTGAGCGAAAAATATTATTACCAGGATAATGATTGTGACGGCATCTTTTTTAATGCCTGCGATAAGACGTAAACCGGGGACGGTGAATGCCCCCGTCATGGATCAGCGTGAGAGAAAATCTTCGCGGACCGGCGTGAAGGTATCGAGCAGCGTGCCGGGCTGCAGGCAGACGCAGCCGTGCATGATCCCTGGCTGCTTATACAACGTATCGCCGGCACTGACGACGCGCGTCTCCTCGCCGATGGTGAATTCAAACTCACCGGAGAGCACATAGGTGAGCTGTTCGTGGGGATGGTTATGCATCGGGCCGACGGCGCCGGCGGCAAAATTCACCTCCACGGCCATCATTTTTCCGTCGTGGGCCAGAATGCGGCGGGTTACGCCATTGCCGAGGTCTTCAAGGGTGGTGTCTTTATAGAAAATAAACATCGGGCGGTCCTGTTGTTAAAGTGAAACATTGTTTCACTTTAACTTATCCCACTCTTCATGAAAAAGAAATACGCGGCCAGAGAAGTGGAAAGTTGATCACAAGTTTGCTTCACTGGCAGAAACGACATAAGGAGCAGAAGATGAAAACCATTGGCCTGTTAGGCGGCATGAGCTGGGAGTCCACGATCCCCTATTATCGGTTGATCAATGAGGGCGTTAAGGCGCGACTGGGCGGCCTGCACTCTGCCAGCCTGGTGCTGCACAGCGTCGATTTTCACGACATCGAAGCCTGCCAGTCCGCCGGCGACTGGGAGCGCGCCGGGGCGATCCTTGCCGACGCCGCGGTCGGGCTGCAGCAGGCGGGGGCCGAAGGCATTGTCCTGTGTACCAACACCATGCATAAAGTCGCGGATGCCATCGCCGCCCGCTGCCAGGTTCCCTTCCTGCATATCGCCGATGCCACCGGGCGGGCGATTGCCGCCAAAGGCCAGCGCCGGGTCGCGCTGCTGGGCACCCGCTATACCATGGAGCAGACCTTTTACCGCGGCCGTCTGCAGGAGCAGTTTGCCATCGAGACGCTGATCCCCGAGGCTGACGATCGGGCGCGGATCAATCAGATCATCTTCGACGAACTCTGTCTCGGCACCTTCAGCGAGGCGTCGCGGGATTATTATCTGCAGGTGATCGCCGCCCTGGCGGAGCAGGGGGCGGAAGGGGTTATTTTCGGCTGTACGGAAATTGGCCTGCTGGTGCCTGCCGAGCTCAGCCCGCTGCCGGTCTTTGACACTGCGGCGATCCACGCAGAAGACGCGGTCAACTTTATGCTCTCTGCAGGACCGACGCCAGCGGCGTGAGGATCTGCGGCAGACTCTCCTGCAGGTGCGCAACAAAGGCGTCGACCAGCGCCGATCGCGGGCGGTGGAGCGGGCGGATCAGGCTGACGGTAAACGGCACCTCGACGCTAAAGCGGCGCACCACCACGCCGCTATCGGCATAGTCCAGAGCGGTCAAGGGATTCACCACCGAGATCCCGGCGCCGGCGCGCACCATGGCGCAGATCGAGGCCGCGCTGTGGGTTTCGACCACCATCCGCCGTTTAACCTGATGCTCAAGGAACAGGGCGTCGAGCAGCTGGCGATAGCTGTCGGTGCGCGACAGGCTGATGTAGTTTTCGCCCTGAAAATCGGCGGGGGTCAGCGTCGTCTGCACCGCCAGCGGATGGCCGGCAGGCAGCACGCAGACTTCATTCAGCGTCAGCAGTGGGGTGCGTTCGGTGCCCGCCGGGGTATGCAGGGTCTCCGTCAGGCCGAGGTCATGGCGCTGGGCGGAGAGCCACTCCTCCAGCAGCGGCGACTCCTGGGGGACGATCTGCAGGCTGACCTCCGGGTAGCGAGCGAGAAAGGGCGGCAACAGCAGCGGCAGAAAGGACTGGGAAAAGACCGGCAGGCAGGCGATCGACAGCTCGCCCTGGCGGAACTCGCGCAGGCTCTCGGCGGCGCTGACGATGCGGTCCAGGCCGTACCAGGAACGCTGAACCTCCTCAAACAAACGCAGGCCCTGCACCGTCGGTTGCAGGCGACCGCGGGTCCGTTCAAACAGCTGCAGGCCGAGCACTTTCTCAAAGCGCGCCAGCTCGCGGCTGACCGTGGGTTGTGAGGTGTGCAGCATCCGCGCCGCTTCGGTCAGATTGCCGGTGGTCATCACCGCGTGAAAGATTTCGATATGACGCAAATTAACGGCTGGCATGCGGTCTCCATGAGGCTCGGCTGTAACCATATCATTTTTGCATAGAGTCGCGATAAAACGATATTTTTTATTCGTCCGCCACTGTGGCGTAATCGAAAAAAAACAGCGACCAACACACGCACTGCACCGGAGTTCTTATGCCACACTCGCTTTACGCCACCGATACTGACCTGACCGCGGATAACCTGCTGCGCCTGCCCGCGGAATTTGGCTGTCCAGTCTGGGTCTATGATGCGCAGATTATTCGCCGCCAGATTGCCCAGCTCAGCCAGTTTGACGTGGTACGTTTTGCGCAAAAAGCCTGCTCTAACATTCATATTCTGCGTCTGATGCGTGAGCAGGGGGTGAAGGTGGACTCGGTGTCGCTGGGGGAGATCGAGCGGGCGCTGGCGGCGGGCTACGATCCGCAGCAGAATCCAGAGGATATCGTCTTTACCGCCGATCTGATCGACGACGCCACCCTCGATCGGGTGAAAGCGTTACAGATCCCGGTGAACGCCGGCTCGATCGACATGCTGAGCCAGCTGGGCGAGGTGTCGCCGGGCCATCGCGTCTGGCTGCGCGTCAACCCGGGCTTTGGTCACGGCCACAGCCAGAAAACCAATACCGGCGGGGAGAACAGCAAGCATGGCATCTGGTACAGCCACCTGCCGGCGGCGCTGGAAGTGATGCGTCGCTATCAGCTGCAGCTGGTCGGGATCCATATGCATATTGGCTCTGGCGTTGACTACGGTCACCTGGAGCAGGTGTGCGGCGCGATGGTGCGTCAGGTCGTCGACTTTGGCCAGGATCTGCAGGCCATCTCCGCCGGCGGCGGTCTGTCGATTCCTTACCGCGAAGGCGAAGAGGCCATCGACACCGCCCACTATTATGGCCTGTGGAACCGCGCCAGGGAGCAGATCGCGGCCCATCTGGGGCACCCGGTGAAACTGGAGATTGAACCCGGACGCTTCCTGGTGGCCGAGTCCGGCGTGCTGGTGTCGCAGGTGCGCAGCGTGAAAGAGATGGGAAGCCGTCACTTTGTGCTGATTGACGCCGGCTTTAACGACCTAATGCGCCCGGCGATGTACGGCAGCTATCACCATATCACCGCTCTGGCGGCGGATGGTCGCGATCTCAGCGCCGCGTCGCAGGTGGAAACCGTGGTGGCCGGGCCGCTGTGCGAATCCGGGGACGTCTTTACCCAGCAGGAAGGGGGCAAAGTCGAGACCCGCCTGCTGCCGGCGGTGGTGCCTGGGGACTATCTGGTGCTCCATGACACCGGCGCCTACGGGGCTTCGATGTCATCCAACTATAACAGCCGTCCACTGCTGCCGGAGGTGCTGTTTGATGGCGGCAAGGCGCGGCTGATCCGCCGTCGCCAGACCATTCAGGAGCTGCTGGCCTTAGAGCTTATTTAAAAAAGGTCCCGTCGTTACCGACTCGCGCAACACCAGCGTGCCGGTAAACGGCGGGATCGTTTCTATCGGCTGCTGGTTAGCAAGCTTGATCGCCTGATCGATAGCCGTGGTGATCATGTTGTCGATCGGCAGATAGACCGTCGACAGCCCCGGCTCCAGCCATTTCGCGCTTGGCGCATCGTCGAAGCCAAACAGTGACACATCCTGTGGAATACGCAGCCCCGCCTGATGCAGCGCCTTTGACGCCCCCAGCGCCATATCATCGTTACAGGAAAACAGCGCGCTGAAGCGGGCTTTCTCGTCCAGCAGTTCCCGGCACAGTTCGTAGCCGCGGGTCATCGTCGAGTCCCCGTACTTCACCCGGCTCGGATCCCACTCAATACCATGTTTTATCAGCGCGTTGCGGTAGCCCTGCAGGCGAGCCTGGCCGGTAGGGGTGTGCATCGGGACGGTCATGCAGGCGATATCGCGGTGGCCCTGGGTAATCAGATACTCCACGGCCTGAAAGGCGGCTTCCTGCTGCTCGAAGAACACGCAGCGTTCGCGGGCCTGCGCCACATCGCGGTTAATCACCACCAGCGGCATGGCGATCGAATTAATCAGCGACATGATCGCCTTTTCGCTCATGTGCCGGGTATAGAGGATGATCGCATCGCATTGCCGGTCGGCGAGCATCTGCACCGCTTCCTCTTCGCGCTCCGGCGTATCATGACCGTCAGTGACAATAAGCTGCTTTCCCCAGGCTTCCGTCTGGCGTGAAGCCTGCTGCAGCAGACGGCCAAAGTAGAAGCCGTCGAAGGTGGAGACGACCAGCCCGATACTATTGCTGGTCTGATTGGCCAGCGAGCGTGCGAGAAAATTCGGCCGGTAGCCCAGCTCTTCCATCGCTTTAAAGACCTGTTGGCGGGTGCTCTCTTTCACCTGACCTGTGCCGTTCAACACGCGGGAAACCGTCGCTTTCGAGACGCCTGCGCGAATTGAGACATCCAGCATTGTAGCCATTCATCGATTCCTGATTTCACGTGGTAAAGCGCAGTTTATCACAGACCGAAAAGGGACATATCGACGGGGCGGGGCGGAAAAACCATCGCGATCACGCTTTTGGCAGGAACTGACGAGCCGGCATAGTCTGGTATGCCAATGTCGATTCTATCGGATATTTGGGATACCACAGTGCGCGTTGCGAGCGCTGTCACAGAACTATTTTTGCCTGGCGACTATGTTTTGGTATGCCAAAAGTCTCTGGCTGTTCACCTGCCGCAATAAGCCCTTTACTCTGAGGTACTCTTTTATGGCATTACAGGACAAACTGATCGACGCGCTGGGGCGTTTCGCGACGACATTCAACAGCTATCGCTACATTATGGCGATCAAATCGGCGTTTATTACTCTGATGCCGGTGATCATCGTCGGGGCCTTTTCGGTACTGATCTCCAATATGGTGCTGGATCCGAAGAATGGGCTCGCCAGCTTTTCCTCGCTCTCCTTTCTTGCGGCGCTGAAGCCGATCACCAGCGCGCTCAACTACGCCACGCTCAATTTCCTCAATATCGGCGCCGTGTTTCTGATCGGTATTGAGCTGGGGCGGATCAACGGCATCAAAAGCCTGTTTCCCGGCCTGCTGGCGGTGATCTGCTTTATCTGCGTGACGCCGACGACGGTGGAGATGATGGTCGATGGCCAGATGCACGTGGTGAAAGATGTCCTGCTGCGTCAGTTCTCCGATACCCGCAGTCTGTTCCTTGGGATGTTCATCGCCATTCTGTCAGTGGAGATTTACTGCTGGCTGGAGGGGCGCAAGGGACTGAAAATTAAAATGCCGGATACTGTGCCGCCGAATGTCTCCGCCTCTTTTTCGGCGCTGATCCCGGCGATCATCACCACCACCGCGATCGCCACCTTGGGTTTTCTCTTTCACCAGCTGACGGGGATGTATCTCTACGATGCGGTCTACCAGGTGGTGCAGCAGCCGCTGGAGCGGGTAGTGCAGAGCCTGCCGGGGATCCTGCTGCTGATGTTCGTCGCCCAGCTGTTCTGGGTGATCGGCATTCACGGCAACCAGATGATCAAGCCGATCCGCGAGCCGCTGCTTCTGGGGGCGATCACCGTCAATATGAGCGCTTTTGAGCAGGGAAAAGAGGTACCGAACATTATCACGATGCCCTTCTGGGACGTCTACATGAGCATCGGCGGCTCGGGGCTGACCATCGGCCTGCTGATTGCGGTGATGATCGCCACGAAGCGTAAAGAGATGAAAGAGATCGCCAAGCTGTCGATAGGCCCGGGGCTGTTCAATATTAACGAGCCGGTGATCTTCGGGATGCCGATCATGCTCAACCCGATCCTCGCTATCCCGTTTATCATCACCCCGCTGGTGACCGGCAGCATCGGCTATTTCGCCACCCTGACCGGCTTCGCCGGCAAGGCGGTAGTGATGGTGCCCTGGACCACGCCGCCGCTGATCAACGCCTGGCTCTCCACCGCCGGCTCGATGGGGGCGGTGGTGACCCAGCTTATCTGCATCGTGACCGCGGTGCTTATCTATCTCCCTTTCGTCAAAATCGCCTCCCGCCGTGCCGATGCCGCACAGCGTCAGGCCGACAATCAACAGACCGCCAACCCTGTCTGAGGAGCCTATGACTACCGTACGGATGACCATTCCCGATGATTTTATCCTTGGCGCGGCGGCTTCCGCCTGGCAGACCGAGGGCTGGAGCGGGAAAAAACCGGGGCAGGACTCCTGGCCCGATCTCTGGTACAAAAACGACCGCCACGTCTGGCATAACGGCTATGGCCCGGCGGTGGCCACCGATTTTATCAACCGCTTTCAGGAAGATGTGCAGTTGATGAAGCTGGCCGGGCTGACCCACTACCGCACCTCAATCAACTGGTCGCGCTTTCTGACCGACTATGAAAACGTCACGGTGGATGAGGAGTATGCGGCCTATTACGACCAGCTGTTCGATGCGCTGCTGGCCAACGGCATCACGCCGATGATCTGCCTTGAGCATTATGAATTGCCCGGCTATCTGCTGGAAAAGTATGGCGGCTGGGGGTCGAAAACGGTGGTCGAGCTGTTTGTGCGCTACGCGGAGCAGGTCTTTGCCCGCTACCACCCGAAGGTGACCCGCTGGTTTACCTTTAATGAGCCAATTGTGGTACAGACCCGGGTCTATCTGGATGCCCTGCGCTGGCCCTATGAGCAGAACACCAGCACCTGGATGCAGTGGAACTATCATAAGGTGCTGGCGACCGCCAGCGTCGTGAAGCGGTTTCGCGAGCTCGGCTATCCCGGGACCGTCGGCTGCATTCTCAATCCGGAGGTGACCTACCCACGCTCACGCGCCCCCCATGACCTGCGCGCGGCGGAGATCTACGATCTGTTCTACAACCGCATGTTCCTCGACCCGCTGGTGCACGGGGTCTGGCCGCCGGAGCTTCTTGCACTGCTCGAGCAGCATCAGGTGACGTGGGAGACCAGCGAGGAGGATCTGGCGATTATTCGCGAGCACACCGTCGATGAGCTGGGGATTAATCTTTACTACCCGCACCGGGTCAAAGCCCCGTCGCGGGCCTGGCATCCGCATACCCCGTTTCATCCGGCCTGGTATTATGAGCCGTTTGAGCTGCCCGGCCGGCGAATGAACGCCTCCCGCGGCTGGGAAATCTACCCGCAAATCATCTTTGATATGGCAATGCGGATAAAAAATGACTATCGCAACATCCCCTGGTTCGTGGCGGAGAGCGGGATGGGCGTGGAAAACGAAGACCAGTTCCGTAACCGCGAAGGCACCATCGATGACAGTTACCGCATCCGTTTCATCAGCGAACATCTGTGGCACACCCTGCGCGCCCGTGAGGCAGGGGCCAACTGCCAGGGCTATATGTTGTGGGCGTTTACCGACAACGTATCGCCGATGAACGCTTTTAAAAACCGCTACGGGCTTATCGAAATCGACCTGCAAAACCATCGCGCCCGGCGACCCAAAGCCTCGGCGCACTGGTTTCGTCAGCTGGGCGAACGGCGTGAACTGGTGCTGGATATCGATGATGAATACCGCTAGCCGGGGGCAATATTTGCTAAGATAGCGGCGTATTTGACTCGCAGGCATGTAACGCACAGGTGATTTTGTGGAAAAAGCGATAATTCCGCCGGAAAAGAAGCCCTATCAGGAGATTGGTGATGACTTACGCGCCCAGATCGCGCAGGGGCGCTACCCGGTCGGGTCGCGTTTGCCGCCGGAACGCCATATTGCCGAAACCTACGGCGTCAGCCGGACCATCGTGCGCGAAGCGCTGCTGATGCTGGAGCTGCAGGGGACGGTGGATATTCGTCAGGGATCCGGGGTGTACGTCATGCGTATTCCCCACGAGAACGACAGCGAAGAGGAGCAATTGCTCAGCAGCGACGTCGGTCCGTTTGAAATTCTGCAGGCGCGCCAGCTGCTGGAGAGCAATATCGCCGCCTTTGCCGCGAAAATGGCCACCCGCGCCGATATCGACAATCTGAAGCGGATTATCGAGCAGGAGCAGCGGGCTATCGCTCTCAACGACACCGCGCAGGATAACGCTCGTCTGTTCCATCTGGTGCTGGCCGGGGCGACGCAGAACCAGATGCTGCTGGCGACGGTAGAGCGGATCTGGCTGCAGATGGACAGCAGCCCGCTGTGGCAGCAGTTCAATGTGCATATTGCCAGCCGCGCCTGGCGGCTGAAGTGGCTCGGTGACCGACAGACGCTGCTCGCCGCGCTGCGGCGTCGCGATGTGATGGGCGCCTGGCAGGCGATGTGGCAGCATCTGGAAAACGTCAAAAACAGCCTGCTGGAGCTGTCCGATGAAGACGCCCCCGACTTTGACGGCTATCTGTTCGACTCGGTGCCGATTTTTCAGGGGAAGCTGGTATGACGATCCTGCCGCTGTACGCTGCGCCGCAGTACGCCCCGCAGGTGACCGACTGGCTGTGGCGCGCCTTTGGCGGCGAGACGCTGCCGCGGGAGTTTTTCGCCAGCATTGTGCAGCATAGCCAGACGGCGGAGGCGCTGCCGTTGACCTTTATTGCCGTGGAAGGCGAGCAGTTGCTCGGCACGATTGGCCTCTGGCGCTGCGACTTGATCAGCCGCCAGGATCTGTTTCCCTGGCTGGCGGCGCTGTACGTCGCGCCCGCCGCCCGCGGTCAGGGGCTGGCCGGAAAACTGCAGCGGCATGTGATCGATTATGCCCGCCGCGCGGGCTTTCGGGAGCTCTATCTCTACTCCGCCTGCCGGGATTTCTATGAACGCTTCGGCTGGCGCTACCTCGGCGAGGGGCTGGATTACCCGGCCACCGCCGTGCATCTCTATCGCTACGATTTATCGCCTTCCAGCGGGGCCACCACCGAGTGACGGCGCACCAGCGTCGGGCTGAACAGGTGGGTGATCTCCGGCGCCGGGCGGTGCTCCGCCAGCGCTAATGCCAGCTCGGCCGCCTGGGTCGCCATGGTGACGATCGGGTAGCGCACAGTGGTCAGCCGCGGGCGGACATAGCGGGAGATCAGGACATCGTCGAAGCCAATCAGCGAAATCTCCCGCGGCACGTCGATGCCGTTGTCGTTGAGTACGCCCATCGCGCCGGCGGCCATCGAGTCGTTATAGCAGGCGACGGCGCTAAAGTGGCGGCCGCGGCCAAGCAGTTCGGTCATGGCCTGTTCGCCGCCGCTTTCATCCGGTTCAGCAAAGGCGACCAGCCGGTCGTTGCACGGCAGGCCGCTCTCTTCCAGCGCCGCGTAGTACCCCTGCAGCCGATCTTCCGCATCGGAGATATGGTGGTTTGAGCACAGATAGCCGATACGCGTGTGCCCCTGCTGGATCAAATGGCGGGTCGCCAGCCAGGCGCCATAGCGGTCGTCCAGCGCGACGCAGCGGGTTTCGTACCCGGGCAGGATGCGGTTGATCAGCACCATGCCGGGGATCTGCTTCATTAACCCCGCCAGTTCCTCATCGGGGATCATTTTGGCGTGCACCACCAGCGCCGCGCAGCGGTGGCGGATCAACTGCTCTATCGCCTGGCGTTCCTTCTGCACGTTGTGGTAGCCATTGCCAATCAGCAAAAAGTTGCCGGTGCGGTAAGCCACCTGTTCGACGGCTTTGACCATCGCGCCGAAGAAGGGGTCGGAGACATCACCCACCACCAGGCCGACGGTTTCCGTTGACTGCTGGGCCAGGGCCCGGGCGTTCGCGTTGGGGTGATAGTTCAGGGTTTCCATCGCCGCGCCCACGGACTGACGCGAGGCTTCGCTGGCTTTGGGAGAGTTATTGATGACGCGGGAGACGGTAGCGACGGAGACTCCTGCGAGTCGGGCTACATCCTTAATTGTCGCCATACCATGCCTTTTATAGGGTAAGCGTTTACATACTGCTATGTTACGGGAAAGAGCGGCAGATTCAAGGCGCGGCGGCGAAGGAATGGCGCAAATGTGATTCAGACCGGGCTTATGGGTAACCTGTTTACATTGACGCCATCGCTAATTGAAACCGGCGCAGGGAAATACAAACCTTTGCTTACACTTTGCGATGCGCTGTTGCGAATGTTCGCTGGTTTGTTCGCGGATCAGGTTGATATTCTGGCTATCCCAGAGGTATTGATAGGTGGAGTCAACGCCAAGTTGACCACTTTACTTACACCAGCCTGCGCAGATGCGCAGGTTTTTTTTTGCCCGCCGTCGACGTTGTTACAGATACCGAAAATCGTAATACCTGGTTGCACTTAGGCTCACTCCCTTGCGTTTTCCCGCTGGCCCGTTACGGTCGAAAAACGCGACAATCGAGATCCCAGAGGTATTGATAGGTGAGTTTCTTAGGTACGCTCTTCGTACTGAACGTCTTACACCGACCTGCGCAGATGCGCAGGTTTTTTTTATTCCGAAAATCTCCCCGCTGCACTGCTTTCCCACGCCTTCTCGTGTAACCTGCTTTGACTCATCAACCGGTCACATGGAGTTGTTATGCTTTTGGGATTTTTCAGACTGCTGTTCAAGGGGTTATACCGGGTCAGACTGACCGGCGACACGCAGGCTTTATACCAGCAAAAGGTCTTAATTACCCCGAACCACGTCTCTTTCCTCGACGGCATTCTGCTGGCACTGTTTTTGCCGGTCCGACCGGTTTTTGCGGTCTATAGCTCAATCAGCCAGCGCTGGTTTATGCGCGCGCTGACGCCGATTATCGACTTTGTGCCGCTGGACCCGACCAAACCGATGTCGATCAAACATCTGGTGCGCCTCATTGAGCAGGGGCGGCCGGTGGTTATCTTCCCGGAGGGGCGAATTTCGGTCAGCGGCTCGCTGATGAAAATTTATGACGGCGCCGCCTTTGTCGCCGCCAAATCGCAGGCGACCATCGTGCCGTTACGCATTGAAGGCGCCGAACTGACGCCGTTCAGCCGGCTGAAGGGGCTGGTGAAACGTCGCCTGTTCCCGCGTATTCAGCTGCATTTGCTGCCGCCCACCCATCTGCCGATGCCCGAGGCGCCGCGCGCCCGCGACCGGCGGAAAATCGCCGGAGAAATGCTGCATCAAATCATGATGGAAGCCCGGATGGCAGTGCGTCCGCGGGAAACCCTGTATGAGTCGCTGCTGGCGGCGCAGGACCGCTTCGGCGCGCGCAAACCCTGTGTGGAGGATATTAACTTCCAGCCGGATACCTATCGCAAGCTGCTGACCAAAACCCTGTTTGTCGCCCGCATTCTGGAAAAATACAGCCAGCAGGGCGAGAAGATCGGCCTGATGCTACCCAACGCCGGCATCAGCGCGGCGGTGATTTTCGGCGCTATCGCCCGTGGGCGCATTCCGGCGATGATGAACTATACCGCTGGGGTGAAAGGGCTCAGCAGCGCGATAGCCGCTGCGGAAATCAACACTATTTTTACCTCACGCACCTTCCTCGATAAAGGCAAACTCTGGCATCTGCCGGAGCAACTGACCCAGGTGCGCTGGGTGTTCCTGGAAGATCTCAAAGGCGATATCACCCCCGCTGACAAACTATGGATTTTCGGTCATCTGCTGGCGCCGCGTCTGGCGCAGGTTAAGCAGCAGCCGGAAGACGCGGCGATGATCCTCTTTACCTCCGGCTCAGAGGGCAATCCGAAAGGGGTGGTGCACAGCCATAAGAGTCTGCTGGCCAACGTCGAGCAGATCAAAACCATCGCCGACTTTACCGCCAACGACCGCTTTATGTCGGCGCTGCCGCTGTTCCACTCCTTTGGCCTCACCGTCGGTCTGTTGACGCCGCTGTTTACCGGGGCAGAAGTGTTTCTCTATCCCAGCCCGCTGCACTATCGCGTGGTGCCGGAGCTGGTCTACGATCGCAACTGCACGGTGCTGTTCGGTACCTCGACCTTCCTCGCCAACTATGCCCGCTTCGCTAATCCGTATGATTTCTACCGCCTGCGCTATGTGGTCGCCGGCGCGGAGAAGCTGCAGGAGAGCACCAAACAGCTGTGGCAGGATAAATTCGGCCTGCGCATTCTTGAAGGCTATGGCGTGACCGAGTGCGCGCCGGTGGTATCGATTAACGTGCCGATGGCGGCGAAGGTCGGCACCGTGGGCCGTATCCTGCCGGGGATGGACGCCCGCCTGCTGGCGATGCCAGGCATCGAGCAAGGGGGACGACTGCAGCTGAAAGGGCCAAACATCATGAAAGGCTACCTGCGGGTGGAAAACCCCGGGGTACTGGAAGCGCCAGCGGCGGAAAACCAGCACGGTGAGAAGGAAGTGGGCTGGTATGACACCGGCGATATCGTGACCTTCGACGAGCAGGGCTATGTTCGCATTCAGGGCCGCGCTAAGCGTTTCGCCAAAATCGCCGGCGAGATGATCTCCCTGGAGATGGTGGAGCAGGTGGCCCTCGGCGCGTCGCCGGACAAGATGCACGCCACAGCGATTAAACAGGACGCCAGCAAAGGCGAGGCACTGGTGCTGTTTACCACCGATAATGAACTGACTCGCGAAGCCCTGCTGCGTTACGCTCGCCAGCACGGAGTACCGGAGCTGGCGGTACCGCGAGATATACGCTGGCTGAAGCAACTGCCGGTGCTCGGCAGCGGCAAGCCAGACTATGTCACCCTGAAAAACATGGTCGACGAGGCGGAAACAACCCATGAGTGAGTCAGTACATACTAACCCTTCGCTGTACTCGAAAGGGATGATGGCGGTGATCTGCGCCCAGTTCCTGTCGGCCTTCGGCGACAACGCGCTTCTCTTCGCCACCCTGGCGCTGATGAAGCAGCTCTATTATCCGGAGTGGAGCCAGCCGGTCCTGCAGATGTTGTTTGTGGGCGCTTACATTCTTTTTGCTCCTTTTGTCGGCCAGTTTGCCGATAGCTTTGCCAAAGGCCGGGTGATGATGGTGGCCAACGGCCTGAAGCTGCTCGGCGCCGGCTGTATCTGCTTTGGCGTCAATCCGTTTATCGGCTATACGCTGGTAGGGATTGGCGCCGCCGCCTACTCGCCGGCCAAGTATGGCATTCTCGGCGAACTGACCACCGGCGATAAGTTAGTGAAGGCTAACGGATTGATGGAGTCCTCGACCATCGCGGCGATCCTGCTGGGCTCGATGGCCGGCGGGATCCTCGCCGACTGGCACGTGCTGGCGGCGCTGATCGTCTGCGCGCTGGTCTACGGCGGGGCGGTAGTGGCAAACCTGTGGATACCCAGGCTGCCGGCGGCGCGTCCGGGGCAGTCGTGGCGTTTTAAGCCAATGACGCACAGCTTCTTCAGCGCCTGCCGCACGCTGTGGCGCAACGGCGAAACCCGCTTTTCGCTGATGGGGACCAGCCTGTTCTGGGGCGCTGGCGTGACCCTGCGCTTCCTGCTGGTGATCTGGGTGCCGGTGGCGCTGGGCATTACCAGCAACGCCATGCCTACCTATCTTAATGCGATGGTGGCGGTGGGGATTGTGCTGGGGGCCGGGGCGGCGGCGAAGCTGGTGACCCTGGAGACGGTATCGCGCTGTATGCCGGCGGGAATATTGATCGGTATCGCCGTGATGGCCTTTGCGGTGCAGCAGTCGCTGCTGCCGGCGTTCGGTCTGCTGTTACTGCTCGGGGTGTTCGGCGGGTTCTTTATCGTACCGTTGAACGCGCTGCTGCAGGAGCGTGGGAAACATTCGGTCGGGGCAGGTAACGCCATTGCGGTACAGAACCTGGGCGAAAACGTGGCGATGCTGCTGATGCTGGGGCTCTATTCGCTGGCGGTGAGCGTGGGCGTTCCGCCGGTCGCCGTTGGGATAGGGTTTGGTGCGGTCTTTGCCGTGGCCATCGCCGCGCTGTGGGTCTGGGGGCGGCGTAAATAACCTCCCGGCTTGCGCTGCGCTTAACCGGGAGACGGGTTCGCCAATGTCTGCTCTTCGGTAGCCCGGGTAAGGCGTATACGCCGCCACCCGGGGCTTTGCTTTCTTACGGTGCCGGGTAGGTATAAACCTGATGCACCGCTTCAATCTCCGCTAATACCTCTTCACTCAGCTCAAGCTGCAAACTTTCCACGTTGGCCTGCAGCTGCGTCATGGTCGTCGCCCCCAGCAGGGTGCTGGCGACAAATGGCTGCCGACGCACAAAGGCCAGCGCCATTTGCGCCGGATCGAGGCCGTGGCGTTTGGCGATATCCACATAGGCCGCTACCGCTTTCTGCGACTGTTCGCTGCTGTAGCGCGTAAAGCGGCTGAACAGCGTGTTACGCGCCCCTGCCGGTTTGGCGCCGTTGAGATACTTCCCGGTTAGTGTGCCGAAAGCCAGGCAGGAGTAGGCCAGCAACTCCACGCCTTCGAACTGACTCACTTCCGCGAGGCCGACTTCAAAGCTGCGGTTCAGCAGGCTGTAGGGGTTCTGAATGGTCACGATCCGCGGCAGGTCGTGCTTATCCGCCAGGTGCAGATAACGCATCACGCCGAAGGCGGTTTCGTTCGACACGCCGATGTAGCGGATCTTCCCGGCACGCTGGAACTCGGTCAGCGCTTCGAGGGTATCCAGCAGGGTCACTGCGGGCGCGGCATCAGCCCAGGTATAGCCCAGCTTGCCAAAGCAGTTGGTTGGGCGCTGCGGCCAGTGTACCTGATACAGGTCGAGATAATCGGTCTGCAGCCGCTTCAGGCTGGCGTGCAGCGCTTCGCGGATATTTTTGCGGTCCAGGACGTGATTGGGCCGAATGCTACTGTCGTTATTGCGCGCGGGCCCGCTGACTTTCGAGGCAAGCACCAGCTTTTCGCGATTGCCGCGTTTCGCCAGCCAGTTGCCGACGTAGGTTTCGGTCAGCCCCTGAGTTTCCGGGCGCGGCGGGACGGGGTACATTTCGGCGACATCGATCAGATTGATGCCATTGGCAACCGCATAGTCGAGCTGCTGATGGGCATCGGCCTCGCTGTTCTGCTCGCCAAAGGTCATGGTCCCCAGCCCGAGGGTGCTGATTTCAAGAGAACTGTGTGGGATACGGTGATACTGCATAGCCAGCTTCCTTTTTATTTATAAGGTCAGGCATTCCCCGACAAAGGAGTATCAACATGGCAGAGGGTGAGAAAAAGAGGAAGTAAAAAATCAAAAAAGCCGGGTGACGAGGAGGGGCGGTGGGTGGAACCCGCGGTGTCCTGGTGTATCCCGACTCTTCTCAAAAGACTGGTTGTCGGTAAGCGCAGCGTCAACAGAGGCTGGGGCCGACGGGGAAAGATTAACGCTTAATGATTTGCGAAACGTCGTCACGATTGATCTGCATTTTATTACCCTGCTGATCTTCGTAACTGATTAAACCGGTATCGTCATCCACGGTAGGTTTACCGTCGGTCAGGATCATTCGCCCATCTTTGGTCGCCATGACGTAATCGCTGCTGCAACCGGAAACCGAGAACGCCAGTCCTACGGCGGAAATCAATACTGCCCATTTTTTCATCGTCATCACCTCTTGAGTAGCTGCACCCCATACCCGTCTATTAATAGCCTGATTTGTGAGACATAAAAAGCAGTAAAGTCTGAAAAAGGGTTGCAGCCTGTGACCAGGCTGCAATTTTGTGGTTTACAGCGGGTTTTTCTTATTGCGCAGCAGGTTAAGGCTCTCCACCGCAATAGAGAAGAACATGGCGAAGTAGATGTATCCCTTCGGCACATGGACGTCGAAGCTTTCAAGCATCAGGGTAAAGCCGACGAGGATCAGAAACGACAGCGCCAGCATTTTCACCGAAGGATGACGGTCAACAAAATCGCCGATAGGTCGCGCGGCGAACATCATCACCCCCACCGCAATCACTACCGCCGCCATCATGATGAACAGATGATCCGACAGGCCGACGGCGGTGATCACTGAATCGAGGCTAAAGATGATATCCAGCAGCATGATCTGCACGATAGCGCCGAGGAAGGAGTGGACGTTCGTCTTCAGCCCCTCTTCTTCACCTTCGATAGATTCATGGATCTCTTTACTGGCCTTCCAGATAAGGAACAGTCCGCCGAGCAGCAAGATCAGGTCGCGAAACGAAATCTCCTGTCCGAAGGCACTGAACAGCGGGTTAGTCAGTTTCACCACCCAGGCGATAGAGGCCAGTAGCGCCAGGCGCATGATCATCGCCCCCATTAAGCCGATCCGACGCGCATGGGCGCGCTGGGCGGTGGGGAGCTTGGCCACGACCAGAGAGAGAAAAATTATATTATCGATCCCGAGCACGATCTCCAGCAGCGTCAACGTGCCCAGCGCCAGCCAGGCGTTAGGATCGGTTATCCATGCAAATAACATTGTTCAAAGTCCTGCAAAATAGAAAGCAGCAATTATATGCAAGCCCTAACGCAGAACAAAAAATTAATCGTGTTGTAACAAGAAATGGCGGGCGAGCAGGGCGGCGGTAAAATTCTTTTTCAGGTAAAAGCCGCGCGGCAGCGTCAGGATCGTCTCCCCGTGCGCGCCGATGGCCTCGGTCAGCGCCTTGCTGTTGGCGGCTTTCGGTCTTAACTGCAGCACCTCGCCGTGGCGGGCGGTAATGCGCTCAACTTCGCCCAGAACAATGAGATCCATCAGTTCCTCCCAGTCCATGCGCAACTGGCGCTCCTCGTCTTCGTCGGGGCTCCACAGCAGTGGTGCGCCGACGCGACGCGCCGCCAGCGGGATGGTGCGCTCACCCTCCACCGGGATCCACAGGACGCGCTGCAGCTTATGCCGCACATGGCTGCTCTCCCAGGTGACGCCGCTATTGCCGGTTAACGGGGCGACACAGACGAAGGTGGTCTCCAGCGGACGTCCCTGGCTGTCGATGGGGATCGTTTTGAGCTCGACCCCCAGCGCGGCGAAATCCTGCTCGGGTTTACTGCCTGCGCTGGCGCCCAGCCACAGCTCCAGCAGAATGCCCGTCCAGCCTTTATCGCGTTTCAGATCGCGCGGAATGGGGATCCCGGCCAGCGCCGCCAGCTCGCCCAGCGAATAGCCAGCCAGCTGACGGGCCTGGGCCAGCAACTGTTCCTGACTTTGCGGCGGCGAGGAGAGAGGGGCGATAGTGGGCATAGGGCGCTACCTTTGGCTAAAAAATGAGCGCTATTTTTGCGCGTTGTGGATAGAGTTTACCGTTTTCTGAGTAACTATACCAATATCATGATTTATATGAGTTTTTAAACTTATTGCGCCGCGGGTGAAAACCGTGAAAACAGGTTTTCCAGAACTGGTCACTGACAATAAACAGGATCTTACACCATGTTATCCACAGAAAAGTGGGATAACTGGGGAAAAGCCTCACTACTGGTTCGATTTACAGCCTTGACGTGCGACGAAAATCGAAATTTTAGAGAAAACCTGCCCGCGGTCTGCGCGTAATCTGTGGATAAAATCGACATTGCTCGATCTTTCATCAGTCAGCGGATCGCATATGTGATGATCGTCACGTTACGCTGTAATAAGTGAAAGGAATATATTCTAACTTAATGAATATGCTATCATTATTTTAAGGTGTTAGCGGTGCGATGTTCAGATTACTCCGGGTTTTCCCGGGGTAATTCCGTACTTCTTCACAACTCTATCCACAGAAAAAGTGAATAAAATAGGGCGCCAACCGCATTCATTGTTTATAACTCTGGCAATTACTGTGAGTTATTCAAATGTTATCCGTTCTCAGTGTGCGAACAGAGTGGTTTACCGTTTCCGGCGAGTGTGAAACAATCATTCACATTGAAGCTTATCTTGAGGTAGTCCGGTGATTGATGACGATGGCTACCGCCCAAATGTCGGTATTGTAATCTGTAATCGTCAGGGCCAGGTCATGTGGGCCCGACGCTATGGTCAGCACTCGTGGCAGTTCCCGCAAGGGGGCATAAATCCAGGAGAATCCGCAGAGCAGGCGATGTATCGGGAATTGTTTGAAGAGGTCGGGTTAAGCCGTAAAGATGTGCGGATCCTTGCCTCAACCCGTAACTGGCTGCGTTACAAGTTGCCTAAACGTTTGGTGCGTTGGGACACAAAGCCGGTTTGTATCGGCCAGAAACAAAAGTGGTTTCTTTTGCAGTTGATCGGCAACGATGCGGACATCAATATGCAAACCAGCAGTACACCAGAATTTGATGGTTGGCGCTGGGTGAGTTACTGGTACCCGGTTCGCCAGGTGGTGTCGTTCAAGCGCGACGTCTACCGCCGGGTGATGAAAGAGTTCGCCAGCGTGACCATGTCGCTGGCGGAGAGTGCACCTAAGCCGCAAAGCGCGCCTGCTTATCGACGTAAAAGAGGTTAAGCCACGCACATTATGCTCACTCGGTTGCGAGAAATAGTCGAGAAGGTCGCGAGTGCGCCGCGTTTAAACGAGGCGCTGGATATTCTGGTGACGGATGTCTGCCAGGCGATGGAGACGGAAGTCTGCTCGGTTTACCTGGCTGACAATGACCGACGCTGCTATTACCTGATGGCCACCCGCGGGTTAAAAAAACCTCGCGGGCGCACCGTTGCGCTGGCGTTCGATGAAGGCCTGGTGGGTCTGGTTGGCCGCCTGGCGGAGCCCATCAACCTCGCCGATGCGCAAAAACACCCCAGCTTCAAATATATCCCTGCCGTCAAAGAGGACCGCTTCCGCGCCTTCCTTGGCGTGCCGATCATTCAGCGCCGCCAGCTGTTGGGCGTGCTGGTGGTCCAGCAGCGCGAGCTGCGTCAGTTTGATGAAAGCGAAGAGTCTTTCCTCGTTACCCTCGCCACCCAGATGGCGGCGATCCTCTCCCAGTCCCAGCTGAACGCCCTGTTCGGCCAGTATCGTCAGACGCGCATTCGCGCCCTGCCGGCCTCTTCCGGGGTGGCGATTGCCGAGGGCTGGATGGACGTCAGCCTGCCGTTGATGGAGCAGGTGTATGAAGCCTCGACACTGGACACTGCCTCGGAACGCGAACGCCTGACCGGCGCGCTGGAAGAGGCGGCTAACGAATTTCGTCGCTACAGCAAACGCTATGCTGCCGGCGCGCAAAAAGAGACGGCGGCGATCTTCGATCTCTACTCGCACCTCCTCTCTGACGCCCGCCTGCGTCGCGAGCTGTTTGCCGAAGTCGACAAAGGCGCGGTGGCCGAGTGGGCGGTCAAAAAGATCATTGAGAAGTTCGCCGAACAGTTTGCCGCGCTCAGCGACGGTTATCTGAAAGAGCGGGCCGGCGATCTGCGTACCCTGGGTCAGCGTCTGCTGTTCCATCTCGACGACAGCATTCAGGGGCCCAACACCTGGCCGGCGCGCATTATCCTCGTGGCGGACGAGCTGTCGGCCACCACCCTCGCCGAAGTGCCGCAGGATCGTCTGGTCGGCGTGGTGGTGCGCGATGGCGCCGCCAACTCCCATGCCGCCATTATGGTACGCGCCCTCGGGATCCCGACGGTGATGGGCGCCGATATCCAGCCCTCTCTGCTGCATGGCCATACCCTGATTGTCGATGGCTATCGCGGTGAGCTGCTGGTGGATCCCGAACCTGTCCTGTTGCAGGAATATCAGCGCCTTATTAGCGAAGAGAACGAGCTCAGCCGCCTGGCGGAGGACGATCTCCAGCGCTCGTCGGAGCTGAAAAGCGGCGAGCGGGTGAAAGTCATGCTCAACGCCGGCTTAAGCCCGGAGCACGAAGAGAAGCTCGGCAGCTTTGTTGACGGCATTGGCCTCTACCGTACCGAAATTCCCTTTATGCTGCAGAGCGGCTTCCCCTCTGAAGAGGAGCAGGTCTCGCAGTATCAGGGCATGCTGCAGATGTTTAACAGCAAACCGGTGACCCTGCGTACCCTGGACATCGGCGCGGATAAACAGCTGCCGTATATGCCGATCAGTGAAGAGAACCCGTGCCTCGGCTGGCGCGGGATCCGCATCACCCTCGATCAGCCGGAGATCTTTTTGATCCAGGTGCGGGCGATGCTGCGCGCCAACGCCGCCACCGGCAACCTCAGCATTTTGCTGCCGATGGTGACCAGTCTGGAGGAGGTGGATGAGGCCCGTCGGCTGATCGACCGCGCCAGCCGGGAAGTGGAAGAGATGATCGGCTACGCCATCCCACGTCCACGCCTGGGGGTGATGCTGGAGGTCCCGTCGATGGTCTTTATGCTGCCGCAGCTGGCCAGTCGGATCGATTTTATCTCGGTAGGGACGAACGACCTGACCCAGTACCTGCTGGCCGTCGACCGCAACAATACCCGGGTCGCCAGTATGTATGACAGCCTGCATCCGGCGGTATTGCGGGCGCTGGCGATGATTGCCCATGACGCGGAGCGCTTTGGCATCGATCTGCGACTGTGCGGCGAGATGGCCGGCGACCCGATGTGCGTGACGATCCTTATCGGCCTCGGTTATCGCCATCTGTCGATGAACGGCCGCTCGGTGGCGAGGGTGAAATATCTGCTGCGCCGCATTGATATCGAAGAGGCGCAGGAGCTGTCGCGACGCAGCCTCGATGCCCAGATGACCGCCGAGGTGCGCCATCAGGTGGCGGCCTTTATGGAGCGTCGCGGTCTCGGCGGCCTGATCCGCGGTGGGCGATAGCGGTAGCCCGGGTGAGGCGTAAGCCGTAACCCGGGGATCCTCTGTTCGCGCCATCCGGCAAAATGAGGGTACCGCCGGGAAAACGGCATTCTGTTAGCATCCGTATACATATCTTTTACACGTTCGGCGCGGATCGCACCCCAGGCTTATGCTATGATTCGCCTCCTTCGGCGTGCCCGTTTTTATCGGGCATAGATCATCACCGCTGTCCACTTTCGGCGGAATAACAAGTCTTTATGGTGACAGATGAATAGTGGCTACCTGCATTTTCCGGAGTTCGATCCGGTCATTTTTTCTCTAGGCCCGGTCTCCCTCCACTGGTACGGTTTGATGTACCTGGTGGGTTTTGTCTTTGCGATGTGGCTGGCCACCCGTCGCGCTAATCGTCCGGGCAGCGGCTGGACGAAAAATGAAGTGGAAAACCTGCTCTACGCGGGTTTCCTCGGCGTCTTCCTGGGCGGCCGTATCGGCTACGTGCTGTTTTACAACCTGCCGGTATTCCTTGCCGATCCGCTGTATCTGTTCCGCGTCTGGGACGGCGGCATGTCGTTCCACGGCGGCCTGATCGGCGTGATCCTGGTGATGATTATCTTCGCCAAACGCACCAAACGCACCTTCTTCCAGGTCTCCGATTTTATCGCGCCGCTGATCCCGTTTGGCCTTGGCGCCGGGCGTCTGGGCAACTTTATCAACGGTGAGCTGTGGGGCCGCGTGGACCCGAGCTTCCACTACACGATGATTTTCCCGGGCTCCCGTGCCGAAGACCTGGCGCTGCTGCCGACGCATCCGGAATGGCAATCGCTGTTCGATACCTACGGCGCGCTGCCGCGTCACGCGTCGCAGCTGTACGAGCTGGCGCTGGAAGGCGTGGTGCTGTTCCTGATCCTGAACCTGTTTATCCGTAAACCGCGCCCGACCGGCTCCGTTTCCGGTCTGTTCCTGATTGGCTACGGCCTGTTCCGCATTATCGTGGAATTTTTCCGCCAGCCCGACGCTCAGTTCACCGGCGGCTGGGTGCAGTACATCAGCATGGGGCAGATTCTTTCGATCCCGATGGTGCTTGCGGGTATCATTATGATGGTTTGGGCTTACCGCCGCCGTCCGCAGCAACAGAATTCTTGAGGAACCATGAAACAGTATCTTGATTTGATGCAGAAAGTGCTCACCGAGGGCACGCCAAAAAATGACCGCACCGGCACTGGCACGATCTCTATTTTCGGCCATCAGATGCGTTTTAACCTGCAGGAAGGCTTCCCGCTGGTGACCACCAAGCGCTGTCATTTACGCTCCATCATCCATGAACTGCTGTGGTTCCTGCAGGGAGACACCAACGTCGCCTATCTGCACGACAACAACGTCACGATCTGGGATGAGTGGGCAGATGAAAACGGCGACCTGGGGCCGGTCTACGGCAAACAGTGGCGCTCCTGGCCTGCGCCGGATGGTCGTCATATCGACCAGATCACCACGGTGATGAACCAGCTGAAAAACGACCCGGACTCCCGCCGGATCATCGTCTCGGCGTGGAACGTCGGCGAGCTGGATAAAATGGCCCTGGCGCCGTGCCACGCCTTCTTCCAGTTCTACGTCGCCGATGGCAAGCTCTCCTGCCAGCTGTACCAGCGCTCCTGTGACGTGTTCCTCGGCCTGCCGTTTAACATCGCCAGCTACGCGCTGCTGGTGCATATGGTGGCGCAGCAGTGCGATCTGCAGGTCGGTGATTTCGTCTGGACGGGTGGCGACACCCATCTGTACAGCAACCATCTTGAGCAGACCAACCTGCAGTTGAGCCGCGAACCGCGTCCGCTGCCGAAGCTGGTCATCAAACGCAAACCGGCGTCGATTTTCGACTACCGTTTTGAAGACTTCGAGATTGAAGGTTACGATCCGCATCCGGGCATTAAAGCGCCGGTGGCGATTTAACCCCCCTGCAGAGATGACCAACCGGCGCCCGATGGCGCCGGTTTTTTTTATGCCTTTTGCACCATCAGAATGGAGGCTATCTCCATAGCCTCAGGGATAAGGTCGCTTCAGCCTGCCCACTGCCCCCGGCGGTTGCGGTGGGCGAAGTTGGGTAGACGCTCGCAAAAAAATGTTCTTCTGTCGAGTATGCAAACCTTTTTTGCGTATCTGGCCGGGAAAGCTATTTTCCGTCGTCGCGCCAGGGCCAACCGCCGCGGCATACTCGACGCCATGAACAGAGAACATGGCTATACCCTGATGGAAACCCTGGTAACGCTGACATTGATGATGATCCTCAGCGTCGGCGGCCTGTACGGCTGGCAGCGCTGGCAGCAACAGCAACGACTGTGGCAAACCGCCGCCCAGGTGCGGGATTTTCTGGTCTTTCTGCGCGATGACGCCAACGCGTACAACCGTGACCGTGTGCTTCGCGTCGGCCAGGATGAGCAGGGCTGGTGCCTGAGTGCGCAGGGGGAAGGGGCGGACTGCACCGCCGGGTCGGCCTTCACGCTGCGCCCGCGCTGGCCGGGGATCACGCTGGTCGGTGTTACGCCTGGTCTGGGGTTTTATGGTCTGCGCAGCACCGCCTGGGCAGGGAATCTGCGGCTGCAGAGCGCGGCCGGCAGCTGGAGCATCGTGATCTCACACTGGGGGCGGATTCGTTTATGCCCCAGCGACAGCACAGGAGGATGCCAGTGAGCCGCCGCGGATTTTCCCTGGCGGAGGCGCTTATCGCCATGGCAATTGGCTCGCTGCTGCTGATCGGAGCCTGCCGCTTTCTGCCTGCCCTGCAGCGCCATATTCTGCGCCAGGGCGAACAGCTGGCCCTGGAGAATGAGCTGTGGCAGCGCGTGCATGCCGTGGGAAAACATCTGCAGCGCGCCGGGTACTGCCGGGGAGCGTGCAGCGGAGCCGGGCTGGAGCTAGCCGCTGACGGTGAGTGTCTGATTGTGCGCTGGGATGCGAACAGCAACGGGAGATGGGAAACCTCCCCCGCGGCAGCGGCGGAGAGCACCGGCTTTCGCCTGCGCGACGGTGCGCTGGAGACCTTGCGCGGGGCCAGCGACTGCCGCGGCAGCGGATGGGAAAAAATCACCAACCCGGCCGCTATCGTAGTGACGCGCTTCTCGGTACAGCGTCTGGTCACCACGGGCTTTGCGCCGGAGCTGAGCGTGACGCTGGCGGCGCGCTCTGCCCGGCAGGCGGGGCTGGTGAGTGAGGTGGAGCTGCGGGTGACGGGGTATAACCTGTGATCCGCCAGCGTGGGATGTCGTCGCTGCTGATGGTGCTCCTGTTGCTGACTCTCGGCAGCCTGTTACTCGAGGGGCTTAACCTGCAGCAGCGGGCGCTGCTGGCGCAAACTGCCAGCGAAACGCAGGCAATCCGCGATACGGCCATCGCCCATTCGGCGCTGCAGTGGGGAAAACAGCAGGCCTGGTCGGCGCAGGTGCCACTGGCCTGCCAGGAGCAGGCACAGCAGGGCTGGCGTGCCTGTCTGCGTATCTTCAGCGACGGTTCGCTGCTGCTCAGTAGCGCCAGCGGCGAGGTGCAGGTCTGGCAGTCCGGCGAGGTGCGCGGCGGACAGGTGCGTTTGTCCGCCCACGGCTGGAGCGATTTTTGCCCTCTCAGGGAGGTGAGCTTATGTCAAATGCCCTGAAGCGTCAGCGGGGGTTTAGCCTGCCGGAGACCGTGCTGGCGATGGCGCTGATGGTGCTGACGGTTACCGCGCTGGGCGGCTATCAGCGCGGAATGGCGCAAGGGGTTCACCAGTTGAACCAGACGCGTCAGCTGTGGCGCGACGCGTGGCGCTATAGCCAGCTCTCCGCGCCGCCGTCGCCGGAACACGGGCAGGTAAGCCGTATGCAGACATCGACGCAAAGATGTGTCAGCATCACGGTAACGATCAGCAGGCCCGTTGCAAAGCGGGCGCAGATGACCCGGCTGCATTGCCCGGTCAGTCAGTAGTCAGGAGCAATTATGTTAAGGGTATACCACTCAAACCGGCTGGATGTTCTCGAGGCGTTGATGGAATTTATCGTCGAGCGCCAGCGGCTGGATGACCCTTTTCAGGCCGAAATGGTGCTGGTGCAGAGTACCGGCATGGCGCAGTGGCTGCAGATGACCCTGGCCTCGCGCTTCGGGATTGCCGCCAATATCGATTTCCCGCTGCCGGCGAGCTTTATCTGGGACATGTTTGTGCGCGTCCTGAAAGATATTCCGGGTGAAAGCGCCTTCAGCAAGCAGAGCATGAGCTGGAAGCTGATGACCCTCCTGCCGCAGCACCTGGAGGAAGACGATTTTATCTTGCTGCGCCAGTATCTGAGCGATGACGGTGACAAGCGCAAGCTGTTTCAGCTGGCAGCCCGGGTGGCGGACCTCTATGACCAGTACCTCGTCTATCGCCCGGAGTGGCTGATGCGCTGGGAGGCCGGCCAGCGGGTTGATGGCCTCGGCGACGCACAGCAGTGGCAGGCGCCGCTGTGGCAGGCGCTGGTGAGCTACACCGCCGAGCTAGGGCAACCACAGTGGCACCGCGCCAATCTCTACCAGCGCTTTATCAGCACCCTGGAGAAAGCGGACGAACCACCCGCCGGGCTGCCGTCGCGCGTTTTCATCTGCGGGATTTCTGCGCTGCCGCCGGTCTACCTGCAGGCGCTGCAGGCGCTGGGTAAGCATGTTGATGTCTATGTGCTGTTCACCAACCCCTGCCGCTACTACTGGGGAGACATTAAGGATCCGGCGTTCCTGGCGAAGCTGTTGTCGCGCCAGCGACGCCATCACCGCGAGGCGCGCGCGCTACCCCTGTTTCGCGATACCGAGCAGGCGCCAGGGTTGTTTAATGACGCCGGGGAGCAGGATGTCGGCAACCCATTGCTCGCCTCCTGGGGCAAACTGGGGCGTGATTATATCTACCTGTTGGCAGGGCTGGAGCGCTATGAGGAGCTGGACGCCTTTGTCGATATTGCTCCTGATAACCTGTTGCATAACCTGCAGTCGGATATCCTCGAACTGCGCAACGCGGCGGTGGCCGGGCAGAGCGCAGAGGCGTTCGCCCACAGTCGCGACAAACGTCCGCTGGCGCTGGATGACCGCAGTCTGAGCATTCACGTCTGCCACAGTCCGCAGCGCGAAGTGGAGGTTCTGCACGATCGGCTGCTGGCGATGCTGGAGGCGGATCCGACGCTCACGCCGCGGGATATCATCGTCATGGTGGCGGATATCGACAGCTACAGCCCCTACATACAGGCGGTGTTTGGCGCGGCCAGCGGCGATCGCTGGCTGCCGTGGGCGATCTCCGACCGCCGCGCCCGCGAGTCGCACCCGGTGCTGCAGGCGTTTATTACGCTGCTCTCGTTGCCGGACAGCCGCTTCGCCAGCGAAGATGTGCTGGCGCTGCTGGATGTGCCGGTGCTGGCGGCGCGCTTTAATATCACGGAAGAAGGGCTGCGCTACCTGCGTCAGTGGGTGAACGAGTCCGGCGTCCGCTGGGGAATGGATGACGACAACGTCCGCGAGCTGGACCTGCCGGCGACCGGGCAGCATACCTGGCGGTTCGGCCTCACCCGCATGCTGTTGGGCTACGCCATGGACAGCCGCGAGGGAGAATGGCAGTCGGTGCTGCCGTATGACGAATCCAGCGGTTTGATCGCCGAACTGGTGGGTAACCTCGCGTCGCTGCTGATGCAGCTTAATCTGTGGCGACGCGGCCTCGCCCAGCAGCGGCCGCTGGCGGAGTGGCTGCCGGTCTGTCGCGATCTGCTGAATGACTTTTTCCTGCCGGACAGCGAGACCGAAGCGGCGCTGGCGCTGATTGAGCAACAATGGCTGGCGGTTATTGATAGCGGTCTGGAAGCACAGTATGGCGACCAGGTGCCACTGACGCTGCTGCGCGACGAACTGGCCCAGCGTCTGGATCAGCAGCGGATCAGTCAGCGCTTTCTTGCTGGCCCGGTCAACATCTGCACCCTGATGCCGATGCGCTCTATTCCTTTCAAAGTGGTTTGCCTGCTGGGGATGAACGACGGAGTTTATCCGCGAACGCTGCCGCCGCTGGGCTTTGATTTGATGAGCCAGAAGCCGCAGCGCGGCGACCGCAGCCGGCGTGATGATGACCGCTATCTGTTCCTCGAAGCGCTGATGTCCGCCGAACAGACGCTGTATATCAGCTACATCGGCCGTTCGATCCAGGACAACAGCGAGCGCTTTCCCTCGGTGCTGGTGCAGGAGCTGGCGGATTATATCGGTCAGAGCCACTGTCTCGCTGGCGACGAGGCGCTTGATTGTGACGCCAGCGAAGCCCGTGTCAAAGCTCATATCACCCATCTGCATACGCGCATGCCGTTCGACGTCGCCAATTTTCAGGAGGACGAGAACAAAAGCTACGCCCGCGAATGGCTGGCCGCCGCCGGTCAGCAGGGGGAAGCGCATAGCGACTTCATTCAGCCGCTCACCGCGCCGCCGATTGACAGCTTGCCGTTCGAGCAGCTCCTGCGTTTCTGGCAGCACCCGGTTCGCGCATTCTTTCAGCAGCGTCTGCGGGTCAATTTCCGCGCGGAAGAGGACGATATTCCTGACGACGAACCCTTCACTCTTGAAGGGCTGAGCCGTTATCAACTGAATCAGCAGTTGCTCAATACGCTTATCGAGGAGCAGGACGTCTCGGCTATGTTCCGCCGCTTCCGCGCCGCCGGCGAGCTGCCGTATGGCGCCTTTGGCGAGCTGGTCTGGGAGACGCAGCGCCTGGAGATGCAGGCCCTGGCCGAGCGAGTGATGGCCGAGCGCCAGCAGGCGCAGAGTATGGAGATCGATCTCCAGTGCGGCAGCGTAAATCTCACCGGCTGGCTGCAGCAGGTGCAGCCGGACGGTCTGCTGCGCTGGCGGCCTTCGCTGCTGAGCGTCTCCCAGGGGATGCAACTTTGGCTGGAACATCTTGTCTACTGTGCCAGCGGCGGCACCGGCGAGAGCCGGCTGTTTGTGCGTAAAGAGGGAGAGTGGCGCTTCCCGGCGCTGGCGCCCGCCGAGGCGCAGGCGTACCTTAATGCGCTGGTGGATGGCTATTTGCAGGGGATGTCACAGCCGCTGCTGCTGCTGCCGGAAAGCGGTGGTGCCTGGCTGAAAGCCTGTTACGACGCCGAAAAGGATGTCATCTTAATGGACGAAGAGACGCAGCAGAAAGCGCGGAGCAAATTCCTGCAGACCTACGAAGGTAACATGGTGGTCAGCGGGGAGGGCGCCGATATCTGGTATCAACGCCTGTGGCGTTCGCTGGAGCCGGCGCATTACGAAGAAATCATTGCCCAGACGCAGCGTTATCTGTTACCGCTATATCGTTACCATCAGTCCACACAAATTTAAATAGTATAAAAATTGCGCAGTGAATGGCGGTTCATTTATTATGCGCAACGTATCACGGACTGATGGACATAAAAGGCTGCACGCTGTGCAGCGCAAGTTTGTTAATGATGAGGTTCGTGAATGCCCCGCAGTTTATGGTTCAAGGTTTTTGTTGTGCTGGCCGCCCTCTGGGCGCCGTTTAGTCAGGCCGACACCGGATGGCAGCCGATTCAGGAGACGATCCGCAAAAGCGAAAAAGATACGCGTCAGTATCAGGCGATCCGCCTTGATAACGACATGGTCGTGCTGCTGGTTTCCGATCCGCAGGCGGCGAAATCGCTGTCGGCGCTGGTGGTGCCTGTGGGATCCCTGCAGGATCCGGCCGATCATCAGGGGCTGGCGCATTTTCTGGAACATATGACGCTGATGGGGTCGAAAAAATATCCCCAGCCTGACAGCCTTGCAGAGTTTCTTAAGCTGCACGGCGGCAGCCATAACGCCAGCACCGCGCCCTACCGCACCGCGTTTTATCTTGAAGTGGAGAATGATGCGCTGGACGGGGCCGTAGACCGCCTGGCCGACGCCATCGCCGCGCCGCTGCTGGATAAGAAATATGCCGATCGCGAACGTAACGCGGTCAACGCCGAGCTGACGATGGCCCGGACGCGAGACGGGATGCGTATGGCCCAGGTCAGCGCGGAGACCATCAACCCGGCTCACCCAGCGGCGCACTTCTCCGGTGGCAACCTCGAGACGCTCAGCGATAAGCCCGGCAGTCCAGTGCTTGATGCGCTGCATACCTTCCGCGATAGCTGGTACTCCGCCAACCTGATGAAAGCGGTGATCTACAGCAACAAGCCGTTGCCGGAGCTGGCGCGGATGGCTGCTGACACCTTTGGCCGCGTGCCGAATCGTCAGATCAGCAGGCCGGAAATTACCGTCCCGGTGGTAACGGATGCGCAAAAAGGCATCATTATTCACTATGTGCCGGCGATGCCGCGCAAAGTGCTGCGCGTCGAGTTTCGCATCGACAACAACAGCGATCGCTTCCGCAGCAAAACTGATGAGCTGGTCACCTATCTCATCGGCAACCGCAGCCCGGGCACACTCTCCGACTGGCTGCAAAAGCAGGGGCTGGCGGAAGGTATCCGCGCCGATTCCGATCCGGTGGTAAACGGCAACAGCGGTGTGCTGGCGATCTCTGCCACCCTCACCGATAAAGGCCTGGCGCACCGCGACGAAGTGACGGCGGCCATTTTCAGCTACCTTGATCTCCTGCGTACCCAGGGCATCGACAAACGGTACTTCGACGAACTGGCGCATGTGCTGGCGCTGGACTTTCGCTATCCGTCGATCAACCGCGACATGGACTACGTGGAATGGCTGGCGGATACCATGATCCGGGTGCCGGTCGAGCATGCGCTGGACGTGGTGAATATTGCCGACCAGTACGACCCGCAGGCGATCAAAGACCGGCTGGCGATGATGACCCCACAGAACGCCCGCATCTGGTATATCAGCCCCCAGGAGCCGCATAACAAGACGGCCTATTTTGTCGATGCGCCGTATCAGGTGGATAAGATTAGCGAGCAGACATTCGCTGACTGGCAGCAAAAATCGCAGGCCATCCAGCTGCAGCTGCCGGTGCTCAATCCCTATATTCCGGATGATTTCACCCTCATCAAAAGCGATAAAGCCTGGCCGCATCCGCAGCTGATCCTTGATGAACCGACGCTGCGGGTGGTGTATGCCCCGAGCCAGTATTTTGCCAGCGAGCCGAAGGCGGATATCTCCCTGGTGCTGCGTAATCCTCAGGCGATGGACAGCGCTCGCCGGCAGGTGATGTTTGCCCTCAACGATTATCTCGCCGGCATCGCCCTCGATCAGCTCAGTAACCAGGCGGCGGTCGGCGGCATTTCGTTCTCCACCGGCGCTAATAACGGATTAATGGTTAATGCCAACGGCTATACCCAGCACCTTCCGGCGCTGTTCAGCGATCTGTTGCAGGGATACTTCAGCTATACGCCGACCGAGGGGCAGCTGGAGCAGGCCAAATCCTGGTATGCGCAGATGATGGACTCCGCCGAGAAAGGCAAAGCCTACGATCAGGCGATAATGCCGATCCAGATGGTCTCCCAGGTGCCGTACTTCCAGCGCGAAGTGCGCCGGGCGCTGCTGCCCTCCATCACTCTTAAAGAGGTGCTCGACTACCGCGCCAACCTGAAAACCAAGGGGCGTCCTGAACTGATGGTGATCGGCAATATGACCGCCGATGCCGCCACGACGCTGGCCCGCCAGATCCAGCAGCAGCTGGGCGCTGACGGCAACGAATGGTGCCGCAACAAAGACGTGGTGGTGAACCGGCAGCAGTTGGCGATCTTCAACAAAGCGGGCAACAGCACCGACTCCGCGCTGGCCGCGGTGTTCGCGCCGCCCAATGTTGATGAGTTCAGCAGCACCGCCGCCAGCACCCTGCTGGGGCAGATTATTCAGCCATGGTTCTACAACCAGCTGCGTACCGAAGAGCAGCTCGGCTATGCGGTCTTTGCCTTCCCGATGAACGTGGGGCGCCAGTGGGGCATGGGCTTCCTGCTGCAGAGTAGCGATAAGCAGCCGGCCTTCCTCTGGCAGCGGTTCCAGGCCTTCTTCCCCACCGCGGAGGCGAAGCTGCGGGCGATGAAGCCGGAAGAGTTTGCTCAGCTCCAGCAGGCGGTGATAAGCCAGATGCTGCAGGCGCCGCAGACGCTGGGCGATGAAGCCTCGAAACTGAGCAAAGATTTCGATCGCGGTAATATGCGTTTTGATTCACGTGATAAAGTAGTGGCTCAGATTAAACTGCTGACGCCGCAAAAACTTGCCGACTTCTTCCATCAGACGGTGGTGGATCCGCAGGGCATGACGATACTGTCCCAGATTTCCGGTAGCCAGAATGGCAAAGCGGACTATGCCCAGCCGAAAGGCGGCAAAGTGTGGGAAAACGTCAGCGCATTGCAGCAATCCTTACCCCTGATGCGAGAGAATGAATGACCGACACCGCTGAGTCTTTGGATCCCCTGCGCTTGCCCCTGAGGGGCGAGCGCCTGATAGAAGCCTCTGCGGGCACCGGAAAAACCTTTACCATCGCCGCGCTGTATCTGCGGCTGCTGCTGGGGCTGGGCGGCGAGTCTGCCTATCCCCGCGCCATCAGCGTTGAAGAGTTGCTGGTGGTGACCTTTACCGAGGCGGCGACCGAAGAGCTGCGCGGGCGTATCCGCAGCAACATCCACGAACTGCGCATTGCCTGCCTGCGCGGCGAATCCGACAACCCGCTCTACAGCGCGCTGCTGGCGGAGATCGCCGATAAAGACGACGCCGCGAAGATGCTGCTGCTGGCCGAACGGCAGATGGACGAGGCGGCGGTATTCACCATCCACGGCTTTTGCCAACGGATGCTGAGCCTTAACGCTTTCGAGTCGGGCATGCTGTTCGAGCAGCAGCTGATCGAGGATGAATCCCGCCTGCGCTATCAGGCCTGCGCTGACTTCTGGCGCCGCCACTGCTATCCGCTGACCCGTGATATCGCGGCGGTGATCCACGACGTCTGGAAAGGGCCGCGCGATCTGCTGAAGTCCCTTGACCGCTGGCTGCAGGGCGAAGCACCGCAGCTTAAGTCGCCGCCAGCCCCCGACGAGACGCTGGCCGAACGCCATCAGCAGATCATCGGCCGCATTGACGCGCTCAAGCAGCAGTGGCGCGAGCAGGTGGGCGAGATCGAAGGCGTGCTGGAAAATTCCGGGCTCGACCGGCGGAAATTCAATCGTGGCAACCAGGGCAAGTGGATTGAGAAAGTGAACGCCTGGGCGCAGGAAGAGACGTTGAGCTACCAGCTGCCCGACGCGCTGGAGAAATTTGCCCAGTCGTTTCTGCATGAGCGCGCCAAAGCCGGTGGCGAACCGCCGGTGCACCCTCTGTTTAGCGCCGTGGAGTCGCTGCTGGCCTCGTCGCTAACGCTCACCGATCTGGTGCTAGCGAGAGCGATGGTCGAGATCCGCGATGCGGTCGCGCGCGAAAAGCGCCGCCGCGGCGAGCTGGGGTTTGACGATATGCTCAGCCGGCTTGACGAGGCGCTGCGCGGCGACAGCGGCGAGGCGCTGGCCAGCGCCATTCGTCAGCGTTTTCCGGTAGCGATGATCGACGAATTTCAGGACACCGACCCCCAGCAGTACCGTATTTTCCGCTGCATCTGGCGCCAGCAGCCTGAGACGGCGCTGCTGCTGATCGGCGATCCGAAGCAGGCCATCTACGCCTTTCGCGGCGCCGATATCTTTACCTATATGAAAGCGCGCGGCGACGTTGCCGCGCACTACACCCTCGATACCAACTGGCGCTCCTCGCCGGGCATGGTGGGCAGCGTCAATCGGCTGTTCAGCCTCAGCGATAACCCCTTCATGTTCCGCGAGATCCCGTTTCTGCCGGTGAAGGCGGCGGCAAAGAATCAAGGGCTGCGCTTTACCGTTGACGCGGCGGACGTACCGGCGATGAACGTCTGGCTGATGCCCGGCGATGCCGTCGGCTCAGGCGATTATCAGACGTTTATGGCGCAGCTCTGCGCCACGCAGATCCGCGACTGGCTGAGCGCCGGCCAGCAGGGGCGCGCGCTGCTGTGGCGTGGCGAAACCTCGCGCCCGGTACAGGCCTCGGATATCACCGTGCTGGTGCGCAACCGGCTGGAGGCGGCGCAGGTGCGTGAGGCGCTGCAGGCGTTGGGCATTCCCTCGGTCTACCTCTCCAACCGCGACAGCGTTTTCGAGACGCTGGAGGCCCAGGAGCTGCTCTGGCTATTGCAGGCGGTACTGGCCCCGGAGCGGGAAAATACCCTGCGCAGTGCGCTGGCGACCTCGATGTTTGGCCTGACCGCGCTGGATATTGAAAACCTGAATCAGGATGAGCAGGCGTGGGACGCGCTGGTGGAGGAGTTCAGCGAATACCGCCAGATCTGGCGTCAGCGTGGGGTGATGCCGATGTTGCGGGCGCTGATGACGGCCCGGCATATCGCCGAGAACCTGCTGGCGACCCGCGGCGGCGAGCGGCGCTTAACCGACATTCTGCATATCAGCGAACTGCTGCAGGAGGCGGCCAGCCAGCTGGAAAGCGAGCATGCCCTGGTGCGCTGGCTGACGCAGCATATCGCCGAGCCGGACAGCAACGCCGCCAGCCAGCAGATGCGTCTCGAAAGCGATAAGCACCTGGTGCAAATTGTCACCATTCACAAGTCAAAAGGGCTGGAATATCCCCTGGTCTGGCTGCCGTTTATCGCCCGGTTTCGTAAACAGGACCAGGCGTTCTACCACGATCGCGACACCTTCGCGGCGGTGCTGGATCTGGGCCAGGCTGAATCCAGCCTCGAGCTGGCGGAGGCGGAACGGCTGGCGGAAGATCTGCGCCTGCTGTACGTCGCCCTGACCCGCGCGGTCTGGCACTGCAGCCTCGGGGTGGCGCCGCTCAGCAGCCGGAAATCTGGCAACAGCGATTTCCACCTCAGCGCGCTGGGGCGGCTGTTGCAGGCGGGCGAAGCCATGGACGCCGCCGGGCTGGCCGCGCGGCTGGCGGACTTCTGTCATGGCGATATTGCATTACAGAGACCGGGCGAGCTGGATCTGACCCCGTGGCAGGCGCCTGCGGCGACCATCCCCCCGCTGTCGGCGCGCGAGCTGCAGCGCCGCATCGCCGACGACTGGCGGGTGACCAGCTACTCCGGACTGCAGCAGCATGGTTTCAGCGGCGGGCAGGATCTGCTGCCGCGCCTGGATGTTGATGCCGCCGGCGTCGGCGAAGTCGTGGAAGAGCCACAGTTGACGCCACACCAGTTCCCGCGCGGCGCCGCGCCGGGGACCTTCCTGCACAGCCTGTTTGAGGAGCTGGACTTCACCCAGCCGGTGCCCGACGGATGGATGGCAGAGAAGCTGCAGCTGAGCGGGTTTGATGCGCAGTGGGCGCCGGTGCTGACCGACTGGCTGGGCGGCGTGCTGAAGACCCGCCTGCCGGGGGCGGATATCGCGCTCAATCAGCTTGCGGCGCGGGACAAACAGGTGGAGATGGCGTTTTACCTGCCTATCGCCCAGCTGCTGACGGCGGAGCGCCTTGACGCGCTTATCCGCCAGTACGATCCGCTCTCCGCCGACACGCCGCCTCTGGATTTCCGCCAGGTGCGCGGCATGCTGAAGGGCTTTATCGATCTGGTCTTCCGCCACGAAGGCCGTTATTACCTGCTGGATTACAAATCCAACTGGCTGGGGGAAGATCGCGAGGCCTACACCCGGCCGGCGATGGAGCAGGCGATGCGTGCCCACCGCTACGATCTGCAGTATCAGCTGTATAGCCTGGCGCTGCACCGCTATCTGCGCCACCGGCTGGCCGATTATGACTATGACCGCCACTTCGGCGGCGTGATTTATCTCTTCCTGCGTGGTATGGACGGACAGGAGGGCGGGCAGGGGATCTTCACCACCCGGCCGGTACGACCGCTGATTGACGGTCTGGATCAGCTTTTTGCCGGCGAAACGCAGGAGGAGGCCTCATGACTTTCGAACAACTACTGCTGGCCGCGGTGGAGCAGCGTCTGCTGCGGCCATTGGACGTCCAGTTTGCCCTGATGGTGGCGCAAAACGACCCGCCGGCGGTTAAGCTGGCGGCGGCGTTACTGAGCCGGGATGCCGGAGAAGGGCACGTCTGCCTGCCGCTCTCGCGGCTGAACGACGATGAGGCGCTGAGCGGGAAAGCGGGGGAGATCCGCGATCGGCTGCTGGCCGAAGCTGGCGCGCCGGAGGACTGGCCAGCATTGCTGCTTTCCTCATCGGCGGTAAGCAGTGGCGATGCCCCGACGCCGATGATTTTGTGCGGCGACCGGCTCTATCTGAATCGGATGTGGCGCAACGAGCTGACCGTCGCCCGCTTCTTTAACGAAGCCAACCGGGTGCTGGAGATGGATGAGGCGCGGCTGGCGTCAACGCTAAATGCGCTGTTTCCCGCCACTGGCGAAACCGACTGGCAAAAAGTGGCCGCGGCGGTGGCGCTGACTCGCCGCATCTCGGTGATCTCCGGCGGCCCCGGCACCGGGAAAACCACCACCGTGGCGAAGCTTCTGGCGGCGCTGATCCAGATTGACGACAGTCCGCGCTGTCGTATTCGCCTGGCGGCACCGACGGGGAAAGCGGCGGCGCGCCTGACCGAATCGCTGGGCGCGGCGCTGAGAAAGCTGCCGCTGACCGATGCGCAGAAAGCGTTAATTCCCACCGAGGCCAGCACGCTGCATCGTCTGCTGGGCGCCCAGCCCGGCAGCCAGCGCATGCGCTATCACGCCGGCAACCCACTGCATCTGGATGTGCTGGTCGTGGATGAAGCCTCAATGATTGACCTGCCGATGATGTCGCGGCTTATCGACGCGCTGCCGGCCCACGGGCGGGTGATTTTCCTCGGCGATCGCGACCAGCTGGCCTCCGTGGAAGCGGGGGCGGTGCTGGGGGATATCTGCGCCTGGGCGAGCTCGGGCTACACTGCCGCGCGGGCGCAGGAGCTGACCCGGCTGACCGGTTCGCCGGTGCCAGCGGGCGAGGGGACTATCGCTGGCGCGCTGAGAGACAGTTTGTGCCTGCTGCAAAAGAGCTATCGCTTCGGCAGTCACTCCGGCATCGGGAGCCTGGCGCGGGCGGTGAACGCTGGCGCACGCGCGGAGGTGAAGGCCACGCTGCGCCAGCCGTTTGACGATATCGCGCTTCATCCCCTCAGCACGACCGACGAGTACGAGGCCATGCTCGGCGCGGCCCAGCAGGGCTATGAGCGCTACCTGCAGCTGCGCCGCGAGCGAGCCGAACCGCAGGCCATGCTGGCCGCTTTCAGCGAATTCCAGCTGCTGTGCGCGCTGCGCGAAGGGCCGTACGGCGTGAGCGGCGTCAATGAGCGGCTGGAGCAGCGGCTCAACCGCCAGCGGGCGATCGCCCTGCCGCGCCACTCCCGCTGGTATGACGGCCGACCGATCATGATATCGCGCAACGACAGCGCGCTGGGGCTGTTTAACGGCGATATCGGCATAGCGCTGGAGCGCAACGGCGAGCTGCGGGTGTGGTTCCTGATGCCCGACGGCACCATCAAGTCGGTGCAGCCGAGTCGCCTGCCGGAGCATGATACCGCCTGGGCGATGACCGTGCATAAATCGCAGGGCTCCGAGTTCGAACATGCGGCGCTGATCCTGCCGGCGCGCAGCGTCCCGCTGGTGACCCGCGAACTGGTCTACACAGCGATCACCCGCGCGAAACAGCGATTATCGCTCTATGCCGACGAGCAGGTGCTCTCCCAGGCCATTGTGACGCGCACCGAGCGGCGCAGCGGCCTGGCGGAGATTTTCGCCGGGCGCGAAGCCCCCTGAGAGGCCGCATCCGGGCGATGGGAAAATAATGCAGCCCGTTGCCCGGACTGGCAGAAAAATCAGTAGCTGAAGAACATGGGGATGAGCCAGAGCCCCGATATCGAGTTCATGGCAAAAAAATACCACCCATAGCGCATGGGGAGTGATGACGTTGAGAGATCGGCAATAACGATAACAACCAGTGAAATAATCAGGTTGGCTATCGACATGACGATAAACAGCAATGCCCCCATCAGCCCGGCCGCCATGGCGCCGGATGAGGGGCCTCCGCTACCCGCCATCATCGTTATCAGCAACAGTACCCAGGGATAAAGGGAGATGACCAGCACGATATTTTTGATGTTTCGGGTCACCCAGTTGGGCTGCTTTTCTATAGTCATTATCTGTCCTTAGCGTAATGAAATATTTATCGTGCGTTTCGCCTGAATCATGATGACGGAGGGGCGCTTTAAGGTCATATGGCCAGCAGTCCGAGCCACAATAGTGATATCGAATTCATCGCGAAAAAGCGGACTGCCGCGCCGCTGGCCAGCGGTGGGGAGGAACAGCGGGCAACAAAAATCACCAGCGAGGAGATGAGAACATTCATGCCGGATGTCAGGGCCAGCAGGAATAATATCGCGATGGCGGCGCCGAGTGCGGCATAACCATGCTGATGATGGCGCTGGTTATCCCAGAGGAGCAATATCATCAGCAACCACGGATAGAGGGTGACCGTGGCGGTAATGAGGTTGATATGTCTGACCAGCCAGTTCGGTTTGGTTTCCATTATTTCAGCGATCCTTGCAGGGCGGGTGGTGGCCGTTGTGCCAGTCGACGTCCTGTCGACAGCCAGTAGCATATCGGTGAGCCAGCGAGAAAGAAATGGTCTGCGCGGAAACCAGGAATTTCGCCCGCGTGTCGCAGACAGGCGCCGTTGCGAAGAGGGGCTGAAGAACGGCCCGGAATGAGACGATAAACGCTGTTTTATCCCGGGCCGTTAGAAAGAGTGAAGAAGGGCTTAAGCGAGGTCGGCCATCAGCACCTTCGACCGGCGCTGATAGTTATACATCTGCTTTTTACTCTCTGGCAGCAGGTCGATATCCACCGGCGTGAAGCCGCGCTCCTGGAACCAGTGGATGCTGCGGGTGGTTAGCACGAACAGCTTGCTCAGCCCCATCTGTCTGGCCTGGGCGGCAATACGCTCCAGCAGCACCTCTCCCCGCGACGAGCTCCGGTAATCCGGATGCACCGCCACGCAGGCCATTTCGCCGATCTTCTCTTCCGGGAAAGGATAGAGGGCAGCGCAGGCGATAGTGGTGTTATCGCGCTGAATAATGGTGAATTTGTCGATCTCCATCTCCAGCTGCTCACGGGAGCGGCGCACCAGGATGCCCTGCTGCTCAAGCGGGCTTATTAGCTCAAGAATACCGCCGATATCGTTGATGGTCGCCCGGCGGATCTGCTCCGCGCTCTCCATCACGATCTGGGTGCCGATGCCGTCGCGTGAGAACAGCTCCTGCAGCAGTGCGCCGTCTTCCTGATAGCTGATCAGGTGGCAGCGCCGCACGCCGCTGCGGCAGGCCTTCACGGCCCCGCGCAGAAAGCGCACGGTACCGGAGTTATAATCTTCGTCCGCTTCCAGCTCTTCGACGCGGGCCTGTGCTTCGTTGGGGAACAGTTCGGAGACAATTTCCCCTTCCTGGTTGTAGACCCCCTGCGACGAACAGAAGCCGATCATTTTCTCTGCCTTCAGCTTAATGGCCAGCTGGGTGGCGATCTCTTCAGAGGTCAGGTTAAAACTCTCGCCGGTGACCGACACCGCGACCGGCCCCATCAGCACAATGGCGCCACTGTCGAGCTGACGATGAATCGCCTCTTCGTCAATGCGGCGAATGCGTCCGCTGTGGCAATAATCGACACCGTCATCGACACCCAGCGGCTGGGCAATGATAAAGTTGCCGCTGACGACGTTGATATGGGCTCCCTGCAGCGGGGTATTGTTGAGGCTCATCGACAGGCGGGCGGTGATCTCCAGCTGCAGCATCCCCGCCGCTTGCTTAACCAGCTCAAGCGTTTTAGCGTCAGTCACTCGCGTCTGCTTGTGATAGACCGGCTCGTGATGGTGCTCGGCGAGGTTAGCGTCAATCTGCGGGCGGGCGCCATAGACCACGACCAGACGAATGCCCAGGCTATGCAGTAATCCTATATCATTGACAATACTTGAAAAATTCTCATGCTCAATGGCTTCGCCGCCCAGCATGATGACAAACGTTTTTCCCCGATGGGCATTAATATAGGGAACAGAATGGCGGAATCCTTCTACCAGTTCAGTGCGACGTTCCTTCACCATGACAAACCCTCAATGCATGATTATTCGTAATTATTGTATTTTTATTCTGTTTTGCCGTTAAACGCAAGTGCCAATTTTAGGCTAAGCCACGAAAAACATGTGACCCGGCGCAGGGTGTCAATGAATGTTTACCCTTTTATAGATGACAGGTTATATGGCTTTCGTTAAAGTTTCTGGTCAATCTGTTTGTTTTGGGTACAAATGCGTTTTTATTGCTTGGGAGTGGCATGTCGGGAAATAACTCTGGATTAAGCCGTCGCCGTCTGTTGCAGGGCGCGGGCGCCATGTGGTTAATGAGCGTGAGCCCTGTGGGGCTGGCTGCCGATGCGCGAGTGGTCGCCGTCCGTGTCTGGCCAGCATCGACCTACACGCGCGTCACGGTAGAATCGAATCATGTGCTGAAATACCGGCAGTTTGCCCTCAGTAACCCGGAGCGGGTGGTGGTGGATCTTGAAGGGGTTAACCTGAACTCTGTGCTGAAGGGCATGGGGGGGCAGATCCGCGATGACGACCCCTTTATTCAGTCCGCCCGCGTGGGCCAGTTTGATCCGCAAACCGTGCGCATGGTCTTTGAGCTCAAGCAGAACGTTAAGCCGCAGCTGTTTGCTCTCGCGCCGGTGGCTGGCTTTAAAGAGCGTCTGGTGATGGACCTCTACCCCGCCAACGCCACCGATGTTCAGGATCCGCTGCTGGCGCTGCTCGAGGATTACAACAAAGGCGATCTGGAGCGTCAGGTGCCGCCAGCGCAAAGCGGACCGCAGCCGGGCAAAGCCGGGCGCGACCGGCCGATTGTCATTATGCTCGATCCCGGACACGGCGGCGAAGACTCCGGCGCCGTGGGGAAGTATCGCACCCGCGAGAAAGATGTGGTGCTGCAGATTGCCCGCCGCCTCCGGGCGTTGATCGACAAAGAAGGCAATATGAAGGCCTATATGACCCGCAACGAAGACGTGTTTATCCCGTTGAAGGTGCGTGTCGCCAAGGCGCAGAAGCAGCGTGCCGACCTGTTCGTGTCGATTCACGCCGACGCCTTTACCAGCCGCCAGCCCAGCGGCTCCTCAGTGTTTGCCCTCTCCACCAGGGGGGCAACCAGTACCGCGGCAAAATATCTCGCCCAGACGCAGAACGCCTCGGATCTGATCGGTGGGGTCAGCAAGAGCGGCGACCGCTATGTCGACCACACCATGTTCGATATGGTGCAGTCCCTGACCATTGCCGACAGCCTCAAATTTGGCAAGGCGGTGCTGGAGAAAATGGGCAACATCAATAACCTGCACAAGAATCGGGTAGAGCAGGCGGGCTTTGCGGTGCTGAAGGCGCCGGATATCCCCTCCATTCTGGTGGAGACGGCGTTTATCAGTAACGTGGAAGAAGAGCGGAAGCTGAAAACGGCCAAATTTCAGCAGGAGGTGGCCGAGTCGATCCTCGCCGGGATTAAAGCCTACTTCGCCGACGGCGCGACGCTGGCCCGTCGCGGATAACCACACAGGAAAGGGACATGGCCTTACTGAAAAGCGCCCATGGCGGCAATATCCGCGAGGCCGCCGCCCTGCTGGGTATTGCCCCCGCAGAGCTGCTGGATTTTAGCGCCAACATCAATCCGCTGGGGATGCCAGCTTCGCTCAGGCAGGCGATCGTCGACAACCCAGGCCGCGCCGAGCGCTACCCTGACGTTGAGTATCAACAGCTGCACCAGGCGCTGGCGGCCCACCATCAGCTGCCCGCGGCGCATATCCTTGCCGGCAACGGCGAAACTGAATCGATCTTCACCCTCGTCCACGGCCTTAAGCCGCGGCGGGCGATGATCGTCATTCCCGGTTTCGCGGAGTACCGGCGGGCGTTGCAGATTGTGGATTGCGAGGTGGTGGAGTATGCCCTCCGGGAGTGCGATGGCTGGCAACTGACTGACGCGATCCTCGATGCCCTCACTCCGGGGCTGGACTGCCTGTTTCTTTGCACCCCGAATAACCCCACCGGCCTGCTGCCGGAGCGGGGCCTGCTGGAAGCTATTGCGCAGCGCTGTCGGGCGCTGAACATCAGCCTGATCCTTGACGAGGCCTTCCTCGATTTTATGCCCGACCAGCCGGGATTTATTCCCCTGCTGGCGCAGTATCCGCACGTCTGGGTTCTGCGTTCTCTCACCAAATTTTATGCCATTCCGGGGCTGCGTCTTGGCTACCTGCTGAACGCTGACGCACAGGCGGTGGCCCGGCTACGCGAGCGACAAATGCCGTGGTCCATCAATGCCTATGCCGCTCTGGCCGGGGAGATTATCCTCCAGGACCGGGACTATCAGCGGGCCACCTGGCAGTGGCTGCAGGAGGAGGGGACGCGTCTCTATGCGCAACTGCAGGAGATTGCCGGGCTAACCGTGTGGCCCGGGCGCGCCAACTATCTGTTCTTGCGCTGCGACAGGCCAGGGCTTGACCTGCAATACGCCCTGTTGCGCCAGCATGTGCTGATCCGCAGCTGCGCCAACTACCCGGGGCTGGATAGCCGTTATTTCCGGGTGGCGATCCGCAGCGCCAGCGAAAACGATCAACTGCTGGCGGCGTTGCGCCGGGCTCTGGCCTGAGGCCTACTGCAGGGCGACGCCCCCGGGCACCATCGCCAGCAGATGCTGCTGCGGCCAGTGGGCGGCGATGTCGCTGTCTGCCAGTCGCCATTGGAGAAATTCGACGTCATGACGACGGCGGTCCAGCAGCAGGCCGACGACGCTGCCGCTGTGCGCCACGTTAAGGCCATACAATCCTGCGCTTTCCACCAGTTGCAGTAGCGCGTCAAACCCCGGTTTGGGTAACAGCTGCTGGCTGGCGATGGCGCTGATGGTCGCCGCTTCGCCCAGCAGCTGTGGGCTGCCGCAGTGGCAGGCCTGCTGCACTTTCTCCCACGCGAGCTGCAGCCGGGAGGCGTTAGCCAACAGACCCGCCTCGCGCGGCAACTGGTGGTAGTCGGTGGTGCGTAGCGTCAGCGGGCTCTCCAGTACTAACAGGTCGAGCGCCGGCGGCGCAGGGCAGGCGATTTGCGTGGCGGCGGTATTATGGTCGAACAGCGTCAGCTGGCGAAACAGGGTGCTGTCGGTAGGCTCCAGCGCGACGCACAGACGCGCCAGCGTCGGCTCATCCAGCGGATGGCCCAGATGGTGGGCGGTGGCGACGGCGGTGGCGGCGATATCGGCGGTGCTGCTGGCCATCCCTTTGGCCACCGGGATCGTTGAGTGCAGGGTGATGCGGATCTGCTGGCTCAGCGCTGGGGGATAGCCCCAGTGGGCCAGCAGCTGGTCGACCATCGCCCGCGACAGCGGCCGCTCATCTTTTCGCGGCACCCCGGTCTCGACCTCGACGGTGCTGTACCAGTCCACCGGGCAGGAGACCAGTTTCTCGCTGCCGAGGATCCAGCCCTGGATAAGTTCTCCGCACGAGGCGGGACATTGTGCAACAGCCACGTTTTCACCTTTCCGCTTACCTTCGCCAGGGCGCATAGTGGCATGGCGACCCGCCGGTTACCATGATTCTCCGCAAGAGGAGGTACGTCGTTTATGCCGACACCGCCAGCTCTCGCGCCTGCGGCAAGGCAAGACGCATGACGTCGCGGGCAATCATTAGCTCTTCATTGGTGTTGATCACCGCGACTTTGACCAGCGCGTTATCCGCCTGAATAAAGGTCGCGCTCCGCTGGTTTTTCTCGTCGTCCAGCGCGAGGCCGAGAAAGGGCAAATTGCGGCAGATTGTCGCCCGCGCCCGGGCGGAATTCTCGCCAATGCCGCCGGTAAAGATCAGCGCATCCAGGCCCCCCATCTGCATGATATAGCTGCCGATAGTTGCGCGAATGCGTTCGGCAAACAGCGACAGCGCCAGAGCTGCGCGTTCGTTGCCGGCGTCGGCTGCCTGTTCGACGTCGCGGTAGTCAGAGGACACACCGGAGATGCCAAGCAGCCCGGATTCATTATTCAGCAGCTGGTTGAGCTGCTGGGCGGATTTCCCCTCTTTCTCCACCAGCCAGGGAAGAATCGACGGGTCGATATCGCCGCTGCGGGTGCCCATCATCACCCCGGACTGGGGAGTAAAGCCCATTGAGGTATTCACCGACTGCCCGCCTTTGATGGCGCAGACGCTGCAGCCATTGCCCAGGTGGCAGCTCACTACCCGCAGGGCGCTCAGCGGTACCCCCAGCTTTTCCGCCAGCGCGCTGCTGACATAGTGATGGCTGGTGCCGTGAAAACCGTAGCGGCGAATGCCCAGCTCGGCGTAATAGCGCCAGGGCAGGGGATAGAGCCAGGCCTCCGGCGCCAGGGTCTGGTGAAAGGCGGTATCAAAGACCGCCACCGCCGGTACCGCGGGTAACAGCTGGCGAAAGAGACGTATGCCCAGCGCATTGACCGGGTTATGCAACGGCGCCAGCTCCGCCAGGCGTTCGATCTCCCGCAGGGTGTCGTCGCAGACCAGCGCGGCGTCTTTGAAGCGTTCGCCGCCGTGGGCGACGCGGTGGCCAACGCCGTCTATCTCCTGCAGGCTGCTCAGGATCCCGCGGCCGGTCAGCGCCTCCAGCAGCAGGGTCACGGCCTCGTGGTGATCGGCGATGGGCAGCGTCTCCTGCCATTTCTGCGCCGGCGTTTTCAGCGTAAAGCGGGCCTCGGGCAGGCCGATACGTTCGATCAATCCCTGGCAGAGTAGCGCTCCCTGCGGCATGTTAAGCAACTGAAACTTCAGGGAAGAGCTGCCGGCATTAATCGCCATGATTTTATAGGTCATTGATGTTCCTCTGTATTCAGGCAGGCGAGCAGGTCGTCAAGCCCGTCGCCGGTTAACGCGCTGGTGATAAAGATATGTTCGGCGCCCGCCGCGTTGAGCCATGCCTGGACCTGTTCCAGATGGGGCGGGGCGGCCAAATCGGCTTTGGTGACCACCCCGATAACCGGGCGGTTCATCGGGGCGGTAAACCCCGGAGAAAAAGGTGACCAGGGCGCATCGGCATTCAGTACCAGCGCGATGACATCGGCCTCGCAGGCGCTGGTGAGCAGCGCGCTGTACAGGCAGCGGTTTTCCAGATATTCCCCTGGGGTGTCGATCGCGGCCGGCGTCCAGACGATGGCCTGCGTTTTCTGATAACGCAGCGTTTCGCCACGCAATACCTGGGTCAGCGAGGTTTTGCCGCACTGACTGGGTCCGATAAGCATCAGGCGCTTCATGGGCTCAGGTCCGGGTGATCGGGCAGGCGGTGAAGCGCATCAACTCGCCGAGCGTGCGCGTAACCTGCTTTAGCGCGTACTCCACGGCGGAGACATCGCCGGTTAACACCACCGCGCCGGTGAAGCGATCGAGAAAGCCGATCTCCACCGCGCCGGACTTAGTGGCGATGTCACAGGCGATGATCGACGCCTCACTGGGGGTAATGGTGAGAATGCCGATAGCGGAGACCGCGTCCGGCAGGCCCAGCTTTTTGAACAGGTCTTTGCCCGGATTGGCGATGAGGTGTGCCAGAGTGACCTGTTTGCCCGGGACATACTCCTGGATCATGCGTTCGGTAGGGGGTTGCGGTTCCATTATCCCTCCATCAGCTGTTGCCACAGCGCGTCGTGCGGTCGCGGGATCACTGCCCGGTAAACCAGCAATCCTTTCTCGCCTGCGCTGTCGCTGGCCACCGTGACGGCGTTGTCGACATCGGCGATATCGCCAGCCACCACCATGTAGCACTTGCCGCCGATACCAAACGCCATATGGATGCGCACCAGGGTGACGTTGGCCGCTTTCACCGCACGGTCGGCGGCGCTGATGCACGCTGCCACGCTCCAGGTTTCGACGATCCCCGCCGCCTGCCGCTGCTCGACCACGTTGAGTCCGCTGATCGCCGGCAGTACGCTGGGGTGAATGTTGGCCAGCACCAGGCTGTCCACCAGCATCTCCCCGGCGCGCGCCGTGCCGGCGGCGATTGCCTGCTGCACGGCGCCGACGTCGCCGCCCAGCATCAGCAGGAATTTTCCCGGGCAAAGGGTTCTGCAAAGCAGGAGCTGTACGTTCGCGCTTTTCAGCATGACGTCGCCCAGCTCCATCCCCCTGGCGATGCTGGTTAGTTCTAAAATTCCGATAGCCTGGGTCATGATTAACCTCTTACAAGCGTAATGGCCTGCTCCGTGATGGCGGAGACCAGGCCGTCAATACTGGCGTGTACCGGCGCACCGAGGGCGTCGGCAGGGATGTCTGCCAGCAGCTGGCCGCGCGTTACTCGCTCTCCCGGCGCGACGCAGGGGACGGCGCTGATGCCGATATGCTGGCGCAGCGGCAGGGTGACACAGGCCACCTCCGGCTCCACCGCCGTCAGCGGCGCCTCCTGATACCAGGGAACAAGCCCCAGTTTGCTGATGAGCCGTTTGACCGGCACCAGGCGGTGCTTCGCCATCTCGTCCGCCGGACGCAGCGGTCCCTCGTAGCGCAGGTTTTTCGCCCTCAGCTCACGTTTCAGCAGACGGTTGATGCGCATGGGGGAAATACCCACCGGGCAGGCGACGCTCTCGCAAACGTTGCACTCCGAGCAGGTCAGGGCGCTGAGCAGCAGCGACGGGGTGGCCGCCTGGCGATAGTTCACCGCCCGCACCAGCAGGTGGGGAGAAAGCTCATGGCCGATCAGGTGCCGGGGACATAAATCTGTGCATAAACGGCACTGTTCACAGACGGTACGGGCGATGGCGAGCAGCGTTCGCTCATCCTGCCGCCGTCGCTGGATCAGTAGGTGGTTGCCCGGGAGCACCAGCAGGCCGCCGGTGGTTTTGGTGACCGGTGTCTCCAGGGAGGTCATAAGCGAGCCCATCATCGGACCGCCGTTGATAAAGCCCGGATCGTCAACCGTCGCGCCGCCGGCCAGATCCAGCACCTCGCGCAGCGACATGCCCAGCGGCACGGTCAGCGTCAGCGGGCGGGCGACAGCGCCATTGACGGTCAACGTCCGACGGGTCACCGGATAGCCCTGCTCCACGGCTCTGGCGATATTCAGCACCGTCTGCACGTTATTGACCACTACGCCGACGCTGACCGGCAGCGCGGCAGGCGGCACGCGACGATCCGTCGCCAGCCAGATAGTGAGCACCTCATCCCCGGCCGGATAGACGTCAGGCAGAATATGCAGCCGGGCCCATTCCGGGAGGCGCGGGGTTAACGCCGCAATCGCCGGAGCATATTTCGCCTTCAGGGCAATGATCCCTTCCCGGGCGCCGGTGGCGGTCATTGCGTAACCCAGGCCGCGAATCAGTCGGTCAGCCTGCTGCGCCATCAGCTGTTGATCAACCTTCAGCATCGGTTCGCATTCGGCGGCGTTCACCAGCACGGTATCTACCCGGGCCTGCAGTTTGATGTGGGTCGGAAAGCCCGCCCCACCGGCGCCCACCACGCCGGCGGCCCGGACGCGCTCGCGGATCTCCGCCGCGTCAATGTCTGGTAGTGGCACTATCGCTTCACTCATTGCAGGCTCTCCAGCAGTCGCGCGATGGCCTCACCATCGACCGGGCGCGGGTTGGTGCGCAGGGTGGCGTCGGCCAGCGCGGCCGGCACCATGGCGGGAATTCGCGATAAGAAAAGGGGATATTTTTCCTGCAAGGCGCCCTTGAGGGTGGGAATGGCGCACTGCTGTTTCAGTGTTTCCACCGCGGCAATCAGCGCCTGGAGAGCCTCCTGTTCGCCAGCTTCCGGCGGGCAGAACCGGCAGGCCCTGGCCAGGCGCGCATAGCGCTTCGCCGCTCGCGGCTCGCCGGCGTTGAAGCGGATCACCGCGGTCAGCAGCAGCGCGTTGGCCAGGCCATGGGGGAGGTGAAACTGGCCGCCAAGCTGATGGGCGATAGCATGATTGAGCCCGAGGCCAGCCTGGCTAAAGGCCATGCCGGCAAGGGTTGAGGCATTGTGCATTTTACTGCGGGTCGCGACGCAGTCGCCCTGGCGAACCGCAACGGGCAGGGCGCGAAATACCAGCCTGGCGGCTTTTTCCGCCAGCGCATCGGTAAAATCGGTGGCCTGCGGCGATACCCATGCCTCAAGGGCGTGGGTCAGGACGTCCAGTCCGGTATGGGCCGTGATGGTGGGCGGTACGCTGACCACCAGCACCGGGTCAAGGATCGCCATATCGGGACAGAGTGCCTCATGGAACAGCGGGTATTTGATCCCTTTTTCCGGATCGCTGATGACGCAGGCGCTGGTCACTTCCGACCCGGTACCGCTGGTGGTGGGGATCGCCACGCAGGTGTCGACAGGCAGCCCGCCCTGCTGGCTGAACCAGACGATCGCCTTGGCGGCGTCCATCGCCGAGCCGCCGCCGAAGCCGATCACCACCTGCGGACGCAGGGCCTGCATCTGCGCTATCCCTTTCGCCACGGTGTGAATGGTCGGATCCGGTGTAATATCGCTGAACACGCTGACGCGGTTGCTGGCGGGCAGCGCGGCGCGCAGCCGCTCGAACAGCGGCGATCGTGCCAGGAAGCCGTCGCAGACGATCCAGATGTGCTGATGGCTAAAACGCTGCAGCGCGGCCAGGCTGCCCGGGCCGCTATAGAGGCGCGTTTGCAAAGAAAAGGTGTGCATGGCGCCCCCGGTTAGCGAATGGAAAAACCGTTGGTCAACACGCAGCGCCGCAGGCGGGCGAACGTCCGCGCGGAGGTGGTGCCTTCCCCGGTTGGCGTGGCGATGGTGAAGGTGGTAAACCCTTCGCCGCCGACGCCGATTCCCGCGTAAGACGGGCCATTTTTGACAAAAATGGAGGTCTGCAGCGTGCGTGCCGCCAGATTGAGCCGCGAAACATTCTGCGAGTGCATGATAGCGGTGTGGTGCAGACCCTCCTCAACGCGCAGCGCCAGCGCCAGGGCACTGTCAAAATCGGCGACCCGGACGATCGGCAGCACCGGCATCAGTTGCTCGCAGGTCACCCAGCGGTCGTTCGCCTCCACCTCGGCTATCAGCAGGCGAGGGAGGCGGGGCGGAACGGCGAGACCGGCGGCCGCCAGCAGCGCAGCCGGACTTTTACCGACCAGTTTTTTATTCGCCGCGCCGTCGGGCAGGCAGACGGCGCGCAGGGTATCGGTCTCCTGCGGGCTCAACAACAGCGCGTCAAAATCCTGCAGTTGCTGGATCAGGCGGTCAGCGACGGAGGCGACGACGATCAGGCTTTTTTCGGCGATACAGGGCAGGTTGTAATCGAAGGCGGCGCCGCTGATGATATCTTCGGCGGCTTTGACGAGATCGGCCGTTTCATCAACGATGCACGGTGGATTGCCAGCGCCAGCGCCGATCACTTTTTTTCCGCTTTTCATCCCCATCGCCACAATGCCAGGGCCACCGGTGATAGCCAGAACGGCGATCTGCGGGTGGGCCATCATCTGTTGGGTGGCCTCAAAGGTCGGCTCGGCGACGGTTACCACCAGGTTACGGATCCCGCTGCAGCGGTAGGCGATGTCTTCGATCCTGGCAATAAGCTTTAACGAGACCTTTTTCGCGCCTGGATGAGGGCTGAAATAGACGCTGTTGCCCGCCGCCAGCATACTGATACTGTTATTGATAATGGTTTCTGTTGGGTTGGTGCTGGGCGCCACGGCGCCAATGACGCCAAACGGCGAGTACTCAAACAGCACCATCCCGCCATCGCCGGTGAGGGCGCTGGTGGTGAGATCCTCAATGCCCGGCGTGTTTTCAAGCGCGGCTTTATTTTTCAGATATTTATCTTCTTTGTTGCCCATGCCGGTCTCCGTGGCGCTCTCCTCCGCCAGCGTCGCCAGCTCGGGGGCCAGCGTCTCCCGCAGGGCGCTGATAATGGCGCTGCGGGTTTTTAGCGGACACTGCTGATAGCGCAGAAAAGCCTGATGGGCGGCGCCGATGGCGCTGCCGACGTCGCGGAAAATGCCCTGCTCTTGCTGAGGGACAGGAGGCGTCGGCGCGAGCTTTTCGCTGAGAATGGTGCGGATAAGGGTTTCCAGTTCTGCTGTATTCATTGATGTGTTCTCACGTTAATGGCCGCAATGGCAGCCTGTGCAATAGCCATATCCTGCTCGACGCTGCCGCCGCTAATCCCGAGGCCGGCTATTAGCTGACCATCGCGCCACAGCGGATATCCGCCGCCAAAGGTGACGGCTTTGCCCTGCAGATGGCTCTCCAGACCGTACAGCGCAGCGCCTGGCTGTACGGTCGTCGCGAGCTCGTGGGTGGCGGTTTTCATGGCGACGGCGGTCCAGGCTTTTTTGGGCGCCAGCTCGCTGCTGACCAGCAGCGCATCGGGCATTCGCCAGGCCACGGTTTCGGTACCGTGTGCGTCAACGATGCTGACCACCACCGGCACCTGCAGCTGGCGGGCGTGTTCGATGGCCTGACGGGTGAGTTGATGCAGCTCGTGAAAGGAGAGTGACCCGGCCTGGGCTTTGGGCGCGTCGGACGCAGGCGACCCGCTGGCGGCCAGGTAGCGGGCCGCGATCTCCGCCACGAGGCGGCGCTGGTGATCGGCCTGATCCTCGCTGCGCGCCAGGGCATACAGGCAGTCAGATAAGCGGTTCAGATAACGCAGCAGTATCTGACGGATAGTAACCTCTGCCGCCAGCTCGACCAGCCGACGCTCCGCCCGACGGGAAACGGTGCGGGCCAGGTGCAGAAGACTGGCGGCTTCGCAGCGTCCGGGCAACACAAACTGGTGCAGCGCCGGCACGCGGGCCATCTCGCGATCGATGGTCTGCTCCAGCAGGGCAATCTCTTCGCTGCTGATATAGCGCTGACCCGGTGATGGCTGTTCGCTGTCGCTGGCGAGCTCCGCGCTGAACCAGAAAATATGCTGCTGCAGGGCTTCGAGCAGGACGCGATGTTCCTCTTCAGCGACGGCGCAGACGCACAGGCTCAGCACCGCGTTCAGTTCATCCAGGGTGCCGTAGGCTTCGACGCGCGGATGCGTCTTGCTGACCCTCTGGCCGGTAAAGAGTGATGTACTGCCGGCATCGCCGGTTCGGGTATAGATAGCCACAGGCGCCCCCTTAGCGTGAAAGTGAGTCAACAATGCCCACAACGGCAAGATCGATGGCCTCATTCGGGCCGCTAAAGACGTGGCGTGCACTCGAGCCGCTGCAGAGCAGCACCAGCTCGCCGACGCCAGCGCCAACCGAATCTACCGCCACTTCATCGCCGCTCGCGGGCGGAAATGGATGTTCGTCGTCTGTGCTTACCCGGCGCACCAGCAGCAGTTTTTTGCCGTTCAGAGAGGGCGATTTTTGCGTCGAGACGACGGCGCCGGTCACGCGTGCCAGATGCATAGTTCACTCCTGCTTAATCAATTGAACATGCCGCGCGACGGCCGCTTCGCGGGCGAGGGCGGTGATAATGGGGTGGCGGCGCAGCACCAGATAACCTCCGTGGAGGCGGGCTACATCGGCGTAGGTGAGCACCGACGCGGCGTGAAGTCTGACGGGCTGGCCAAGCGGGTCGCTGAACGTCAGCGGCAAGCGGGCGAGTTTTTTTACCGCCAGCGCGGGGAGCAGGGCGGGAAGCAGCGTTAGCTGTACCCGAACGCCCCAGGCCATCGCCTCATGCAGTGCGCAACCGGCGGCCGCCAGCGCGCGCTGGCCGGTAAGCTGTTCCAGCAGCGGTAAATCCACCTGCACGATGCGCAGCGAAGCGTGCTGGCACAGCAGGCTGCGGATATCCGCTTCGCCGAGCTGGGCCACGCTGAGCGTGGCCGTACTCAGGGCGCGACGGCGCAGGCGGGCGGCGACCTCCTCGACGATACGCTGCAGCATCGCGTGGTTCATGGCTTCGTCACCAGCGTAGCCCAGGCCTGCGCAGCGTCAGCGCCTGCCGCATTGGCTTCGTCAGTATCGATGTGCATCTCAAGACGCATATCCGGGGCTACGCGGACCGCTACATTGTCGAAGATAAGCCGCCTGTCGCTACCTTCGATCGCCACCGCGACGCTATCGCCATGGGCGACGCGCAGGATCAACGCATCAAGCGGGGACATATGAATATGTCGTTGGGCGACGATCGTCCCGCTGCTCAGCTCCAGTTCGGCAAAGGGGCTTATCAGGCGGATCCCCGGCGTGTCCTGCAGATTGCCTGACATGCGCAGCGGCGCGGCGATGCCGAGGGTCCGGGCGTCGGTGCGTGAGATTTCCACCTGGCTGGTCTGGCGCAAAGGGCCGAGCAGGCGCACGTTATTTAATCGTCCTTTGGGGCCAACCAGGGTCACCGTCTGCTCTGCAGCATACTGTCCGGGCTGCAGCAGCGCTTTTTTCGGCTGGATGGGCTGAGCGGGAAAAAGCCTGGCATAGTCCTCCGCCGCTAAATGGATATGGCGACTGGAGATACCGATTGGGATGGGACGCTGGCGCATCTCATCCAGCACTTTGTTGACTGTCGAAGCCAGCTGTTGTTTATCCATTACGCGTCACCTCGTTTACCGGCGTGCAGGCACTGCGAGCGGGGTTCGCCTTTTTGCCGTGGACAGTGCGGGTCCAGGCACAGGTTGCAGGTCACCTGCTCCGCAGGGCGGGGGAGGGTGTCTGCGGGATCTCTGCGCTCATCCATTACGGTGGCGTTCTCCTCTTCCTGAGCGGCGTCAGGCGTTGGTGAAGGCGCTTCGACGCGGGCTGGCAGCAGGCCTGCGCCGGGCCTGGCGATAACCTTCTGCGCCACCAGCCCCTGCTGCCGTTCGGCGAGTTCGGCCCCGGTCATCACCGCTGCCTGGACAGAGGCCACATCACCGGCGATCTTCACCACCATCCAGCCGGAGCCGTTGGTCTTTTCCAGGGCGAGCAGCGTGATGGCGGCCGCTTTCGCCATGGCGTCTGCGCAGGTGATGGCCAGGGCCAGGCCGCTGACCTCAAGTAATCCCAGTGATTGCTTCACGCGGTGCTCCTTCTTTCCAGGTCAGACGGATTTCGGCAGAATGGCCTCAACATCGCTGTGCGGACGTGGGATCACATGGCTGGACTTGACCTCGCCGACCACGCTGGCCGCCGCGCTCCCGGCGTCAACGGCGGCTTTGACCGCGCCGACGTCTCCGCGGACCATCACGGTAATCAGCCCGGAGCCAATTTTTTCGTAACCAATCAACTGCACGTTGGCGGATTTCACCATTGCATCAGCGGCTTCAATGGCGCCAACCAGGCCTTTCGTTTCAACCAGTCCTAGTGCGTTATTCATACTGTGTTCTCCTGTGGATTAAGCATTGCGATCCCGAAATGGGATCCCTTTGACGAGACGAGCCGCATTGTTGCCAGTGTTTCGCCGGGCCAGCCTGTCCTGGTGATACCTCAGCGAAAACAGCGGAGTTGATGCGGGTAAATTTTTGTAGTGCACGATGAGCTGTTCCCGGTCGCAGGCGATGCCCACCAGCAGCGGCGAACGCTGCGCCGCCTGCCAGGCGTGATGGACCAGATCGCCGCCGGTCCGCGGTTGCAGAACGAAAGGAATGCCTTCCTCTTCAATGCCCAGCAGGACATCGCGCCACTGTTCGCTGCATTCGTCAGTGACCGCAATGACGATGGCGGGGGTGACGAGGCTACTCTCCATGCGTGCCTCCTTTTTGCCAGGAGAGGAGTAATCCGCTGGCGACCGCATTGCGCGGGCCTTCACTGCCGCGGATGTTGCCGCGCCCGGCAACCAGCCGGTAGTGCGCCAGCGCGTCGGTGACCAGCTGGGGGATCTCGAAATCGAGGGACGAGCCGCCCACCAGCACCACGAACGGGATGTCGCGAATGTTGCCGGTAGGGCTGACCTGGCGTAGCGCCCGCAGGGCGTTAGTGACAAAGACGCGTGATTTGGCGCTACGGCGAATGGCGCGCACTTTCTCCAGCGGCAGATCGCCGGGCAGGGGAACCAGTTCATCCGGTTTCACCACGCAGACGCGGGCAAATACCGCCGGTGGTAAGGCCGACGGAAAAAACTGGACGCTGCCGTCTTCATGACGCAGATGAAACAGGCTTTCGACTTTCGCCAGCGGGTATTTTTTGATCTCTTCCGCCAGGTAGCGGTCCTCAAGCCCCAGCTCGCGGGCGATGATCATCGTGACCATATCGCCGGCGCCGGCCAGGTGAGTGGCGCTGATCTCCCCTTGTGCATTGATAATCGAGGCGTCGGTCGACCCGGCGCCCAGATCGAGGATCGCCAGCGGGCGCGTGGTGCCGGGAGTGGTGAGCGCCCCGAGAATGGCCGCTTCCGCCTCGGCGCCACCCACCTGAACCGCAATCTGCAGTTTGTGCTCAATTTCAC
>NZ_PIOG01000062.1:0-11385 GCF_002810545.1 Klebsiella sp. A-Nf5
CCGCTCCAGCGTCTCCAGGCAATGCCCCTGAGTCTCCCCGGGCAGGCCGACGATCAGATGCGCGCAGACCTTCAGCCCGCGCTCTCGCGCCAGACGCGCGGTGCGCTGGTAGCATGCGAAATCATGCCCACGGTTAATCCGATGCAGGGTTTTATCATGGGCGGTTTGCAGTCCCAGCTCCAGCCATACCTCATACCCCTGCTCATGATACTCACTCAGCAGATCGAGGACCGCCTCCGGCACGCAGTCCGGACGGGTGCCGACGCAGAGGCCGACGATATTCGCCTGGCTGATGGCCTGACGATACATCGAGCGGAGCACCTGCACTTCAGCGAAGGTGCTGGTATAGGCCTGGAAATAGGCCAGATAGCGCTTTGCCCGGTTGACGAGCTGCGCCTGATGAGCGAGCTGTTCGGCGATGGAGCGATGCTGCTGCGCCTCATCGGCAAAGGAAGCCACATTACAGAAAGTGCAGCCGCCGCGGCCCAGCGTGCCGTCGCGGTTCGGGCAGCTAAAACCGCCGTGCAGCGTCAGCTTATGGACCTTTTCGCCATAGCGGCGCATAAGATCCCCACCAAACATATTGACTAATTTCTGTAACTGCATATTCTGATAGACCGGCCTCAACAAAGGGGGCCAAGCCTGCCACTTTTTGTCACCGACGGCGATGACCTGGATCAATCGTCAGCGCGGCGGCCACCCTCATTGCATAAACAATCATGATTACTGCAATTTCATTCACCTCTGCGGTGATGAGTTTTCCTTATATTTCACCTGCGGATAGCCCTAATCTTCTTCACGGCAAAAAACAGTATTAATATCCACCATGAAAATACATTGCAGTCAAATATGCTAACAGTGGAATATATTTCAGCGCATAACGGTAACGCAAAGCCGCGCGCACAGTGAGACAGATCACACTAGCCTTACCCTCAGCAGGCGTATCAAGAGCACAAAAAATGGTTCTATTTATTTTTAAAACAATAAGTTAACGCCTGTATAGCACATTTTTGTATTAATAAGATTGCCATTTGACGTAAGTGTGGATTCCCGATAAGTTGGGGATCCGCTGGAAGCTTTCTGGATGAGCACTCTGCTCATCATATTTATGCAGTAATTGAGATTCCCTCTTAACAGCAAGTCCTCAAACTTGTGTACCGATGCGAAAAGGATTTAAAGAGGGCGAATGCGAGGTGCAAACCCCGTCGCCATGCTCTTTCTGTGCCTGTGCGCAATCGGTATCGGAGGGTGTCCGTAGAGCCTGGGGAGGTTCACTGATATGTTGTACGACAAATCCCTTGAGAGGGATAACTGTGGTTTCGGCCTGATCGCCCACATAGAAGGCGAACCTAGCCACAAGGTAGTGCGAACCGCGATACACGCACTGGCCCGCATGCAGCACCGTGGCGCAATCCTTGCCGATGGTAAAACCGGCGACGGTTGCGGTCTGCTGCTGCAAAAACCCGATCGTTTCTTCCGCATCGTTGCTGAAGAGCGCGGCTGGCGTTTAGCCAAAAACTACGCCGTTGGGATGCTGTTCCTGAATAAAGATCCTGAGCTGGCTAAAGCGGCGCGCCGCATCGTTGAAGAAGAACTTCAGCTTGAGACCCTGTCGATTGTCGGCTGGCGCGATGTGCCGACCAACGAAGGCGTCCTCGGTGAAATCGCCCTCTCCTCGCTGCCCCGTATTGAGCAAATCTTTGTGAACGCCCCGGCTGGCTGGCGCCCGCGCGATATGGAGCGCCGTCTGTTTATTGCGCGTCGTCGCATTGAAAAACGCCTGCAGGAAGACAAAGATTTCTACGTTTGTAGCCTGTCCAACCTGGTCAACATCTATAAAGGTCTGTGTATGCCGGCGGATTTGCCGCGCTTCTACCTGGACCTCGCGGACCTGCGCCTGGAGTCGGCTATCTGCCTGTTCCACCAGCGCTTCTCCACCAACACCGTGCCGCGCTGGCCGCTGGCGCAGCCGTTCCGTTACCTGGCGCACAACGGTGAAATCAACACTATCACCGGCAACCGCCAGTGGGCCCGCGCCCGTACCTATAAGTTCCAGACCCCGCTGATCCCGGATCTGCACGACGCCGCGCCGTTCGTGAACGAAACCGGCTCTGACTCCAGTTCAATGGACAACATGCTGGAGCTGCTGCTGGCCGGCGGGATGGATATCGTGCGCGCCATGCGCCTGCTGGTGCCGCCAGCCTGGCAGAACAACCCGGATATGGATCCGGAGCTGCGTTCGTTCTTCGACTTTAACTCTATGCACATGGAGCCGTGGGACGGCCCGGCGGGCATCGTCATGTCCGATGGCCGCTACGCTGCCTGTAACCTCGATCGTAATGGCCTGCGCCCGGCGCGCTACGTCATTACCAAAGATAAGCTCATCACCTGCGCCTCTGAAGTCGGTATCTGGGACTACCAGCCGGACGAAGTGGTCGAGAAAGGCCGCGTGGGCCCGGGCGAGCTGATGGTTATCGATACCCGCGCCGGACGCATTCTGCACTCGGCGGAAACCGATGACGATCTGAAGAGCCGCCACCCGTACAAAGAGTGGATGGAGAAAAACGTTCGTCGCCTGGTGCCGTTCGAAGATCTGCCGGAAGAAGAAGTCGGCAGCCGCCAGCTGGATGACGACACGCTCGCCAGCTACCAGAAACAGTTTAACTACAGCGCGGAAGAGCTGGACTCCGTTCTGCGCGTGCTCGGCGAAAATGGCCAGGAAGCAGTCGGTTCGATGGGCGATGACACGCCTTTCGCCGTGCTCTCCAGCCAGCCGCGCATTATCTACGATTACTTCCGTCAGCAGTTCGCCCAGGTGACTAACCCGCCTATCGATCCGCTGCGTGAAGCGCACGTCATGTCGCTGGCCACCAGCATCGGTCGCGAAATGAACGTCTTCTGCGAAGCGGAAGGCCAGGCCCATCGCCTGAGCTTCAAATCGCCGATCCTGCTGTACTCCGATTTCAAACAGCTGACGACGATGGAAGAAGAGCACTATCGTGCCGACGTCCTCGACATCACGTTTAACCCGGCAGAGGCCTCGCTCAGCGAGACGGTGAAAGCCCTGTGTGACAAAGCAGAGCAAATGGTGCGCGAGGGTACCGTGCTGCTGGTGCTGTCCGACCGCAACATCGCCAAAGACCGTCTGCCGGTACCGGCGCCGATGGCCGTTGGCGCGATCCAGACCCGTCTGGTCGATAAAAGTCTGCGCTGCGATGCCAACATCATCGTTGAAACCGCCAGCGCCCGCGATCCGCATCACTTTGCGGTCCTGCTCGGCTTCGGCGCGACCGCTATCTATCCGTACCTCGCCTATGAAACGCTGGCGAAGCTGGTCGACAGCAAAGCTATCGATAAAGCCTACCGTGCGGTGATGCTGAACTATCGCAACGGTATCAACAAAGGTCTGTACAAAATCATGTCGAAGATGGGGATCTCCACCATCGCGTCCTACCGCTGCTCGAAGCTGTTCGAAGCCGTCGGTCTGCATCGCGAGGTTTCCGATCTCTGCTTCCAGGGCGTGGTCAGCCGCATCGGCGGCGCCGGCTTCGACGATTTCCAGCAGGATCTGCTGAATCTGTCGAAACGCGCCTGGCTGGCACGTAAGCCACTGGCTCAGGGCGGCCTGCTGAAGTTCGTGCACGGCGGTGAATATCACGCCTACAACCCGGACGTGGTTCAGACCCTGCAGAAGGCCGTGCAGAGCGGCGAATACAGCGACTATCAACAATACGCGAAACTGGTTAACGAACGTCCGGCGGCCACGCTGCGCGATCTGCTGGCGCTCAATCCAGGCGAAGACGCTATCAGTATCGACGACGTAGAACCGGCGAAAGAGCTGTTCAAACGCTTCGATACCGCGGCGATGTCGATCGGCGCGCTGAGCCCTGAAGCACACGAATCGCTGGCGGAAGCGATGAACAGCATCGGCGGTTTCTCTAACTCCGGTGAAGGCGGTGAAGACCCGGCGCGCTACGGCACCAATAAAGTGTCGCGCATCAAGCAGGTCGCGTCCGGCCGCTTCGGCGTCACGCCAGCCTATCTGGTCAATGCCGACGTCATCCAGATCAAAGTCGCCCAGGGGGCGAAGCCGGGTGAAGGCGGTCAGCTGCCGGGTGATAAAGTCACCCCGTACATCGCCAAACTGCGCTATTCCGTACCGGGCGTGACGCTGATCTCCCCGCCGCCGCACCACGATATCTACTCTATCGAGGATTTGGCACAGCTGATTTTCGACCTCAAGCAGGTCAACCCGAAAGCGATGATTTCGGTCAAACTGGTTTCTGAACCGGGTGTTGGCACCATCGCCACCGGCGTGGCCAAAGCCTATGCCGACCTGATCACCATCGCCGGCTACGACGGCGGTACCGGGGCGAGCCCGCTCTCATCGGTGAAATATGCCGGCTGTCCGTGGGAGCTTGGCCTGGTGGAAACCCAGCAGGCGCTGGTCGCTAACGGTCTGCGTCATAAGATCCGTCTGCAGGTGGACGGCGGCCTGAAAACCGGCCTCGATATCATCAAAGCGGCGATCCTCGGCGCAGAGAGCTTCGGTTTCGGTACCGGCCCGATGGTCGCGCTGGGCTGTAAATACCTGCGTATTTGCCACCTGAACAACTGCGCGACCGGCGTGGCGACTCAGGATGACAAACTGCGTAAGAACCACTATCACGGTCTGCCGTTCAAAGTGACCAACTACTTTGAATTTATCGCCCGTGAGACCCGCGAGCTGATGGCCCAGCTGGGCGTCAAGCGTCTGGTGGATCTGATTGGCCGCACCGATCTGCTCAAAGAGCTGGATGGGTTTACTGCCAAACAGCAGAAACTGGATCTGGGTAAACTGCTGGAGACCGCAGAGCCGCATCCGGGCAAAGCGCTGTACTGCACCGAGAACAACCCACCGTTCGATAACGGTGTACTCAACGCGCAGTTGCTGCAGCAGGCGAAACCGTACGTGGATGAAAAGCAGAGCAAAACGTTCTGGTTCGATATCCGCAATACCGACCGCTCCGTGGGGGCCTCGCTGTCCGGTTATATTGCCCAGACCCATGGTGACCAGGGACTGGCCGGGGATCCGATCGTCGCCCACTTTAGCGGCACCGCAGGCCAGAGCTTCGGCGTGTGGAACGCCGGTGGCGTAGAGCTGCATCTGACCGGCGATGCCAACGACTATGTCGGGAAAGGCATGGCGGGCGGTCTGCTGGCCATTCGTCCTCCGGTCGGCTCTGCGTTCCGCAGCCATGAAGCCAGCATTATCGGCAACACCTGCCTGTACGGCGCGACCGGTGGTCGTCTGTACGCCGCAGGCCGCGCAGGCGAGCGTTTCGCCGTGCGTAACTCCGGCGCCATTACCGTGGTGGAAGGCATCGGTGACAACGGCTGTGAATATATGACCGGCGGCATCGTCTGCGTGCTCGGTAAAACCGGCGTCAACTTTGGCGCAGGGATGACCGGCGGCTTTGCTTATGTCCTGGATGAAGATGGCGACTTCCGTAAACGCGTGAACCCGGAACTGGTGGAAGTGCTGGACGTTGATTCTCTGGCTATCCATGAAGAGCACCTGCGCGGTTTAATCACCGAACATGTGCAGCTTACCGGTTCGCAACGTGGCGAAGAGATCCTCGCCAACTGGCCGGCCTTCTCCGCGAAGTTTGCGCTGGTTAAACCGAAGTCCAGCGATGTTAAAGCACTGTTGGGTCACCGTAGTCGTTCCGCAGCTGAGCTGCGGGTGCAGGCGCAGTAAGGGGTTAAGATGAGTCAGAACGTTTATCAATTTATCGACCTGCAGCGCGTTGATCCGCCAAAGAAACCGCTGAAGATCCGTAAAATTGAGTTTGTGGAAATTTACGAGCCGTTTTCAGAAGGCCAGGCCAAGGCGCAGGCAGATCGCTGCCTCTCCTGCGGCAACCCGTACTGCGAATGGAAATGCCCGGTGCATAACTACATCCCGAACTGGCTGAAGCTGGCCAACGAGGGGCGTATTTTTGAGGCGGCTGAGCTGTCGCATCAGACCAACACCCTGCCGGAAGTCTGCGGGCGCGTTTGCCCGCAGGACCGCCTGTGTGAAGGTTCCTGTACGCTGAACGATGAGTTCGGCGCGGTGACCATCGGCAACATCGAACGCTATATCAATGACAAAGCGTTTGAAATGGGCTGGCGCCCGGATCTCTCCGGCGTGAAGCCGACCGGTAAAACCGTCGCTATCATCGGTGCTGGCCCGGCGGGCCTCGCCTGTGCCGACGTGCTGACCCGCAACGGCGTCAAAGCGGTGGTGTTTGACCGCCATCCGGAAATCGGTGGCCTGCTGACGTTCGGTATCCCGGCGTTCAAGCTGGAAAAAGAGGTGATGACCCGCCGCCGTGAAATCTTCACCGGCATGGGTATTGAGTTCAAACTCAATATCGAAGTGGGCCGCGACGTGCAGCTCGACGACCTGCTGAAGGAGTACGATGCCGTGTTCCTCGGCGTCGGGACCTATCAGTCGATGCGCGGCGGACTGGACAACGAAGACGCCCCGGGCGTCTACGACGCGCTGCCGTTCCTGATCGCTAACACCAAGCAGATCATGGGCTTCGGTGAAACCGCTGATGAGCCCTACGTCAGCATGGAAGGCAAACGCGTGGTCGTGCTCGGCGGTGGCGACACCGCGATGGACTGCGTGCGGACCTCCATTCGTCAGAATGCGGCGCACGTGATCTGTGCCTATCGTCGTGACGAAGAGAACATGCCGGGTTCAAAACGCGAAGTGAAAAACGCGCGTGAAGAAGGCGTTGAGTTCCAGTTCAACGTCCAGCCGCTGGGTGTGGAAGTGAATGCCAATGGCAAAGTGTGCGGCGTGAAGATGGCGCGCACCGAGATGGGCCAGCCGGACGCGAAAGGCCGCCGTCGCGCGGAGATCGTCGCCGGTTCTGAACACGTGGTGCCGGCTGATGCGGTGGTAATGGCCTTTGGCTTCCGTCCGCACAGCATGGAGTGGCTGGCGAAGCACAGCGTCGAGCTGGACTCTCAGGGCCGCATCATCGCGCCGGAAGGCAGCGACAACGCGTTCCAGACCAGCAACCCGAAAATCTTCGCCGGTGGCGATATCGTTCGCGGTTCCGACCTGGTGGTCACTGCGATTGCCGAAGGCCGTAAAGCGGCGGACGGGATCCTGAACTACCTTGAAGTCTGACTAGGCTCTGAGCCTCAGCGCATAAAAGCCCGATGGTTAACGCCATCGGGCTTTTTTATTGCTCATTCGCCGGGCAAACCGCCGCTTTCAGCGCCGAATTATACCAGCCGCAGATATGCTCTAAACGGGTGATCGCCGATCCGACGGTTACCGCCCACGCACCGCAACGCATCGCCTCAGCCGCCTGCGCAGGCGTATTGTAGCGCCCCTCGGCGATGACTCTGCAGCCCGCGGCGCTCAGGCTTTTCACCAGCGCCAGGTCCGGTTCGTCCGGTGTCTCCTCTGCGGTATAGCCTGAGAGGGTGGTGCCAACCATATCGAAACCCAATTGCCAGCATTCAAGGGCATCGTCGAGAGAGGAACAATCTGCCATCGCGTTTTTCCCCTGGCGGTGAATTGCCGCCAACAACGATGCGACAGAGGCCGGACGCTGACGCCGCGTGCCGTCAACCGCAATGATATCGGCCCCCGCCTGCGCCAGGGCATTCACATCCTCAAGCCACGGCGTAATACGCACCGGGCTATCATGCAGATCGCGCTTAATCAGCGCGATAATGGGCACCGTCACTAACGGACGAACGGCATGCAGGTTGGCCAGACCTTCTATGCGCAGCGCCACCGCCCCCGCCTGCTCTGCCGCCAGCGCCATCGCCGCGACGATGGCGGGGTTATCCAGCGGGCTGCCCGGTACCGGCTGACAGGAGACAATTAACCCGCCGTCATGGCGAATACGCCGATCCAGTTGTGCAAGTAAAGACATAACTGCTCCCTGAAAGATAAGTGTGGCAATAACAGTATCAGCCGCAGGACGCGTGATGTGTGGCGGGGTTAACAAAGCAGGCAGGCAAAAAAAAACAGGCCCCGGAGGGCCTGTCAGGCGTTACTTCACAACGCGGAGCGCCGGGCGACCACCGCGCGGCGGCGGCGTGTCGTCAGGATCGTCGTCGTGATTATCCGGCTTATCGCCATCAATCACCGACATCACCGTTTCGCTTTCGCTCTCAGGCGCGACGTCATCATCGTTGAGGCTGCTGACATCTTCGTCATAGGCCGCCTCAGGTTCGAACATCGTGCCAGCGCCGTTCTCACGGGCATAGATGGCGAGTACCGCAGCCAGCGGGACGGAAACGTTGCGCGGAACGCCGCCAAAGCGCGCGTTAAAACGCACCTCGTCATTCGCCAGCTCCAGATTGCCGACCGCACGCGGGGCAATATTGAGAACGATTTGACCGTCGCGCGCATACTCCATCGGTACGAGCACGCCCGGCAGAGTGACATCCACTACCAGGTGCGGCGTCAGCTGGTTATCCAGCAGCCACTCATAAAACGCCCGCAATAAATACGGACGACGCGGCGTCAGCTGTGATACATCCATTATTTAGCCCCGACCGAGGCGCATTTCACGCTCGGCTTCAGTTAAAGAAGCGAGGAAGGAATCACGCTCAAATACGCGAGTCATGTAGCCTTTGAGCTCTTTCGCGCCTGCGCCAACCAGTTCCACACCGAGAACCGGCAGACGCCACAGCAGCGGCGCCAGGTAGCAATCTACCAGGCTGAACTCGTCGCTCAGGAAGTAAGGTTTCTGGGTGAAGACCGGCGCGATAGCCAGCAGTTCTTCACGCAGCTGCTTACGCGCAGCATCAGCTTGTGCTGCGGTACCGCTCTGGATGGTATTCATCAGCGAATACCAGTCCTTCTCGATACGTTGCATATACAGGCGGCTTTCTCCACGCGCCACCGGATAAACCGGCATTAACGGCGGATGCGGGAAACGCTCATCCAGATACTCCATAATGATGCGAGATTCCCACAGAGTGAGCTCACGATCCACCAGCGTCGGTACGCTTTGATTCGGGTTGAGGTCAATCAGATCCTGAGGTGGGTTGTCCTTCTCCACGTGCTCTATCTCAAAACTGACACCCTTCTCAGCCAGCACAATGCGGACCTGATGGCTATAGATGTCAGTAGGACCAGAAAACAGCGTCATTACCGAACGTTTGTTGGCAGCGACAGCCATGAAAACCTCCAGGTATATTCAGAATTTTGTACTGCTGCCAGTCACTCATGACCGGCCAGATGTAAAAACCCCAGTAGCGCGATGTCACCTTCGTTCACGAATAAAACAAAAAATGAACAATCACCAGCATTTGGGCAGAAAATTGGATGATAGTTTACCAGATTTTGAAGACGTTGTGGTGAGGGGATTCTGGAAATGCTGAAAAAGTGGCGAAAAGCGGCGGCATGATTGTGGATAACAGCCGTTTTATCCATAAAAAAACCCGCCGGAGCGGGTTTTTTCGCAAATTGTTCTGCGTGAGCAGAAAACAATTAACGTTTGGAGAACTGCGGACGACGACGTGCTTTACGCAGGCCGACTTTCTTACGTTCAACCTGACGAGCATCACGAGTAACGAAGCCTGCTTTACGCAGTTCGCCACGCAGAGACTCATCGTACTCCATCAGAGCGCGGGTGATACCGTGACGGATCGCACCAGCCTGACCAGAGATACCACCACCTTTAACAGTGATGTACAGATCCAGTTTCTCAACCATGTCGACCAGTTCCAGCGGCTGGCGAACTACCATGCGGGCAGTTTCGCGACCGAAGTACTGTTCCAGAGAACGCTGGTTGATAACGATTTTACCGTTGCCCGGTTTGATGAAAACGCGAGCTGCGGAACTTTTGCGGCGACCAGTGCCGTAGTATTGATTTTCAGCCATTGCCTATAATCCCGATTAGATGTCAAGAACTTGCGGTTGCTGTGCCGCGTGGTTGTGCTCGTTACCCGCGTAAACTTTCAGTTTACGGTACATAGCACGACCCAGCGGGCCTTTTGGCAGCATGCCTTTAACCGCGATTTCAATCACACGCTCAGGACGGCGGGCAATCATCTCTTCAAAGGTCGCTTCTTTGATACCACCGATGTGGCCGGTGTGGTGGTAGTACATTTTGTCTTCGCGCTTGTTGCCGGTTACAGCAACTTTTTCTGCGTTCAGAACGATGATGTAATCACCGGTATCAACGTGCGGAGTGTATTCCGCTTTATGCTTACCGCGCAGGCGACGAGCCAGTTCAGTAGCCAGACGGCCCAGAGTTTTACCGGTCGCGTCAACAACATACCAGTCGCGTTTTACGGTTTCTGGTTTAGCTGTAAAAGTTTTCATTAAAAGCTTACCCAAATAATAAGTTACACGTTGGTGAACACCCAAACGTTTAGTCAGTTGAGGTTCACACGACATTGTCCAGCAAACCTACCCCTTCGAATAGCCTATGCCGGCACATAGAAAGTTTCGGGAAAAAAACCTTCTCGTAACGTGGGGTCGCAAGATTATAGAGAAGTCGGGGTCAAAGATCGACCCCTTTATGAGATTTTTCAGGCAGGTCCCGGGGCAGCCTTCCGGCCCTGAATCTGCCGGGAAAAAGTGCCCTGTCAGGGCATGTGCGGGCGCTTGAGGTACTCTTCGCTCTGCATTTCCTGCAGACGCGACAGACAGCGTTGAAACTCAAACTTCAGCCGCTCACCCTGATAAATGTCGTACAGCGGCACCGCGGCGCTGACCACCAGCTTCACGTGGCGCTCATAGAACTCATCCACCAAGGCGATAAAGCGCCGCGCTTCGCTCTCCAGCTGCGCGGTCATCACCGGCACGTCGAGCAGCATCACGGTGTGGAACAGACGGGAGAGCGCAATATAGTCATGCTGGCTACGGGCATCCACACACAGCGTGGCGAACGATGCCGCCAGCGTCTGGTTTTCGACGCCAAGCGTGGGCAGCTCGCGGTGGTTAATCTCCAGCGTCGGGCCGACAGCCGCGCGCGGCGCCCCGGCTAGCGCCAGCCACAGTTTATCCATCTGGTCGTGGGTTTCACTGTTCAGCGGCGACAGCCACAGGTGCGCCTGCGTCAGCGTACGCAGACGATAATCGATGCCGGCATCGACGTTCATAATATCGCAATGCTGCTTGATGGCGTCGATAGCAGGCAGAAAACGAGCGCGCTGCAGGCCATTGCGATAGAGCTCATCCGGCGGAATATTGGAGGTGGCGACCAGGGTGATGCCGCGGGCAAACAGGGCTTTCATCAACCCGCCCAACAGCATAGCATCGGTAATATCGGAGACGAAAAACTCGTCGAAACAGAGCACATCGGTTTCCGCTTTAAAGCGGTCGGCGACAATCTCCAGCGGGTCGCTATGTCCCTGCAGGGTGGTCAGCTC